>NZ_JAMYSN010000009.1:0-221210 GCF_040321955.1 Mesorhizobium sp. M0217
GGGGCCGGGCGCACGGGGGGGGGGGCCTTATCATCACCCTTTTTTCTTTGGGCACCGCCCCCCCCCCCCCCGGTCGCCCTGCCCTCGACACCTCTCCCCCGATCGACGGGGTAGAGGAAGGGCGCGAACTTATGCAGACCGGCGCCTTTCCTCTCCCTCCGGAGGGGGGAGAGGTGGCGCCGCGAAGCGGCGACGGAGTGGGGGAAGCCCTTCGCGAAACGCGAAGCCGCCGAAAAACGGCGGCAACTCGGCCAGCGCAAAAACTCAAACAAGAAATAACGTCATGACCAAGAAGCCGGAAAAGCCGGGCTCCGCCAGCATTCGTGTCCTCAAGACGCGGATCAAGAAGAAGAGCGGCCTGAAGGAATCGTCGCGCCGCTGGCTGCAGCGCCACATCAATGATCCCTATGTCCAGCGCTCCAAGGCCGACGGCTATCGCTCGCGCGCGGCCTACAAGCTGATCGAGATCGATGACAAGCATCATCTGCTGAAACCCGGCATGAAGGTCATCGATCTCGGTGCGGCCCCCGGCGGCTGGTGCCAGGTGGCGGCCGCGAGGACGAAATCGACGGCTGATAATCCACATGTCATCGGCATCGACTATCTCGAAATGGATGCGGTGCCGGGTGCGCCGGTGCTGCTGATGGATTTCCTCGACCCGGAAGCGCCGCAAAAGCTCGCCGAGGCGCTGGGCGGCGACCCCGATATCGTGTTGTCCGACATGGCCGCGCCGACCACCGGCCACAAGCGAACCGACCACATCCGCACCATGCATCTGTGCGAGGTGGCCGCCGATTTCGCGCTGTCGGTGCTGAAGCCGGGCGGGCACTTTTTGGCCAAGACGTTTCAAGGCGGCGCCGAAGACGAGCTGCTGTCGATGCTCAAGAAGAACTTCCGCTCGGTGCACCACGTGAAGCCGCCGGCGTCGCGGGATGAGTCGGTGGAACTGTATTTGCTGGCGAAGAATTTTAAGGGCAGAGACGGCACGGCGTGAAAGACGCTTCGTAGCGTTCCGTCCCTCTGTCCTGCCGGACATCTCGCCCGCAAGGGGGGAGATTGGCAGCTGCGACCGCCTCGCCATTCCTTCAAAGTTGCAAGATTGGCGAAAGCCGCGTGATATCCGATCTCCCCCCTTGCGGGGGAGATGGCCGGCAGGCCAGAGGGGGGGGTGTGAAGGATCGCCGACGTCGACGATTTTCGTCGCGCCGCCCCTTACTTCCCAGCCGTGCTCACCGGCTCCAGTGTCTTCGGCGTCGTCATCCGGCCATGACCCGACACGGCGTTGCCGGCATCCGGCGCCAGCCGCATGAACGATACCGACGCCGCCGCTGACACTACCGCCACGATGAAGAAGGCAATGTGGAAATCGCCGAGCATCAGCGGGCCGCCATGGATCGAGGTCGAGACTTCCAGGATGCCGCCGGCCAGCGCCACGCCGAGCGCGATCGACAACTGCTGGAACACCGCCGTGATCGGCGTTGCCTTGCTGGTGTCTTCGGCCGACACCTCGGCATAGGAGAGCGCGTTGACGCCGGTGAAGAACATCGAGCGGATGAAGCCGCCGACCAGCAATATCGCCAGCATCAGCGCGTAAGGCGTCTCCGGCGTGAACAGGCCGTATATGGCGATCGATGCCGCGGCGATCAGCGAGCCCCAGATCAGCACCCGGCGGAACCCCGCAAGCCGGAAGATCAGCGCGGTAACGAATTTCATGCCAATGGCGCCGATGGCCGAGACGAAGGTGATCATGCCCGACTGGAACGGCGTCAGCCCGAAGCCGATCTGGAACATCAGGGGCAACAGGAACGGCACCGCGCCGATGCCGATGCGAAACAGCGAGCCGCCGAGCACCGAGGAGCGGAACACCTGGTTGCGGAACAGTTCCAGCGCCAGCAGCGGGTTCTTGGCGCGCCGCGCATGCAGCAGATAGAGCACGCCGGAAATCAGCCCGACCGCCATGGTGATGAGGCCGGTCGCCGGCGGCAGATAGGGCAGGCTGACCACCGACAGGCCAAAGACGACGCCGGAGGCCGCCAGCCCGCTCAGCACGAAACCGACGAAATCGAGCGGCGGCGTCTCCATCGAGTCGGTTTGCGGCAGGAAGCGCGTCGCCAGCCAGATGCCGATCAGGCCGATCGGCACGTTGATCAGAAAGATCCAGTGCCAGGTGAAATAAGTGGTGATGAAGCCGCCGATCGGTGGTCCGACGAGCGGTCCGACCAGCGCCGGCACCGTCAGCCACGACATGGCGGCAACCAGCTCGCTCTTCGGCGTCGCGCGCACCAGGACCAGCCGGCCGACCGGCGTCATCATGGCGCCGCCTATGCCTTGCAGGAAGCGCGAGACGACAAAGGCCGGCAGCGAGTTGGAGACGGCGCAGCAGACCGAGCCGACGATGAACACGCCGATCGCGGCGCGAAAAATGGTCTTGGCGCCAAACCGGTCGGCCATCCAGCCGCTGATCGGAATGAAGATGGCCAGCGACACCAGATAGGCGGTCAGCGCCAGCTTGAGCGCGATCGGGCTGGTGTGGATGTCGACGGCGATCGCCGGCAGCGATGTCGCAATGACGGTCGAATCCATGTTTTCCATGAACAAGGCGACCGCCAGAATGAGCGGAATGATGCGGTTCAACGAACGCGTCCGAATTGGCCAAAATTGCGTGCCGGCCAATCCAGGCAATGAAAAGGCGGGGCAAGCGATACGAACCGGCGGTTATCACGCCTCAGGCGCGATGTCGCATTAATTTGCTGTCACTTTTGTGCGACCGTGGGCGGACAAGAGGCGTCGCTGCGTTTCGTCACATTGAATGAACTTGCGAAAATTGACCGGGTTCACTATGCTGTAGTGAATATAACTACTATATGGACAATGCCATGGAAGAAGCCGTTTCCGCAGCCGACGCCAACCGCAAATTCTCGCTCCTCCTGCGCGGTGTCCGCGAAGGACAGAGCTATGTCGTGACCAGCCATGGGCGTCCCGTGGCGCGGATCGTGCCTGCAGGGCAGCCCGACCCTGCGGCGTCTCGTTCGCGCACAGCGCTGCTGTCGCGCCTCGAACGCCAGCCTGTTGTAGAAGCCGGGCGCTGGAGCCGCGACGAGCTTTACGAGGACGAGCGGTGAAGGTCGCGCTCGATACCAACATCCTTGTTTATGCCGAGGGGATCAACGGAGCCGAGAAGCGCGACATCGTTTTCGGCCTGCTGCACGACATTGCGCAAGAGGCAGCCGTCATTCCAGTCCAAGTGCTCGGCGAATTGTTCACCGTTCTCACACGCAAGGCCGGACGATCACGTGCACAAGCGCGCGACGCCCTGTTGAGCTGGCGCGACGCGTTTCCGGTTGTCGGCACGACGCCGGAGGTGATGACGGTCGCGGCTGATCTTGCGACCGATCACCATTTCGGCATCTGGGATGCGACCATCCTGTCTGTTGCCTCGCAAACCGGTTGCCGGCTGCTGCTGTCGGAAGATCTGCAGGACGGCTTCACCTGGGGCGGCGTAACGGTCGTCAATCCTTTCGCGTCACCGCGCCATGTCTTGCTCGATGCCCTGTTGGGCAAGTCCGCCGAATAGGCCACGACCGGCTTTTCAACCACGCCGCGACGTGTTACCAGCCAGCGCCAATCCTGAAAGGGAAGAAACGAGTCGGCGCTGTCCATTTCGGTCCAGCGCTTTTTTGTATTCTCCCGGCGCTTTTCGTATCCGAGGACTGGCCATGGCAAAAATCATCGAAACGTCCACCGGCGCGCTGGCGCTGACCTTTGACGACGTGCTGTTGCAGCCCGGTCATTCCGAGGTCATGCCCGGTGAGACCGACATCCGCACCCGCATCGCCACCGACATCGACCTCAACGTGCCGATCCTGTCGGCCGCCATGGACACCGTCACCGAGGCGAGGCTCGCCATCGCCATGGCGCAGGCCGGCGGCATCGGCGTCATCCACCGCAATTTCTCGCCGGCCGAACAGGCCGAGCAGGTGCGTCAGGTCAAGAAGTTCGAATCGGGCATGGTCATCAATCCGGTCACCATCGGCCCCGACGCCACCCTGGCCGACGCGCTGGCGCTGATGCGCACCTATTCCATCTCGGGCATTCCGGTGGTCGAGAATGGCGGGACCGGCGGCCAGAAGATCGGCCGCCTCGTCGGCATCCTGACCAACCGCGACGTGCGCTTCGCCTCCGATCCGGGGCAGAAAGTCTACGAATTGATGACCCGTGAGAACCTGATCACGGTCAAGGAGAATGTCGACCAGGACGAGGCCAAGCGGCTGCTGCATCAGCACCGCATCGAAAAGCTCGTCGTCGTGGACAAGTCCGGCAATTGTGTCGGCCTGATCACCGTCAAGGACATCGAGAAGTCGCAGCTCAACCCGCACGCCACCAAGGATGCGCAGGGGCGCCTGCGGGCGGCGGCAGCCACCAGCGTCGGCGATGACGGCTTCGAGCGCGCCGAGCGGTTGATCGATGCCGGTGTCGACCTCCTGGTCATCGACACCGCGCATGGCCATTCGCAGCGCGTGCTCGATGCGGTGACGCGGGCCAAGAAGCTTTCCAATTCCGTCCGCATCCTGGCCGGCAACGTCGCCACCGCCGAAGGCACGCAGGCGCTGATCGACGCCGGCGCCGATGCCGTCAAGGTCGGCATCGGCCCGGGCTCGATCTGCACCACGCGCATCGTCGCCGGCGTCGGCGTGCCGCAGCTTTCGGCGATCATGTCGGCGGTCGAGACGGCGCATAGATCAGGCGTGTCGGTCGTCGCCGACGGCGGCATCAAATATTCGGGTGACCTGGCCAAGGCGCTTGCCGCCGGCGCCAGTGCGGCCATGATCGGTTCGCTGCTGGCCGGCACCGACGAAAGCCCGGGCGAGGTCTATCTGCATCAGGGCCGCTCCTTCAAGGCCTATCGCGGCATGGGCTCTGTCGGCGCCATGGCGCGCGGCTCGGCCGATCGCTACTTCCAGGCCGAGGTTCGCGACACGCTGAAACTGGTCCCGGAAGGCATTGAAGGGCAGGTGCCCTACAAGGGACCTGTGTCTGGCGTGCTGCACCAGCTTGCGGGCGGGCTAAAAGCCGCTATGGGTTATGTCGGTGGCCGCGACCTTGCCGATTTTCGCGAACGCGCCACCTTTGTGCGCATATCCAACGCCGGACTTCGTGAAAGCCACGCCCATGACGTCACGATTACCCGCGAAAGCCCGAACTATCCTGGCGGAGCCTGACCGGCAGCCAGAGCGGTACATGCTCTGGCGCCACCAGGCGACGATCGTGCTGCGGCTGGCGCGCCATGCCGGCGCGCTGTGCTTTGCCGCCGCGGCGGTTTTCATCATCATGACGCTGCTGGAATTCTTCTATTTCCGCCGGCTGAGCGGTGGCCTGCCGTCGCTCGACGTGCGCCTTGGCGGGTTCACGCCCGACGAGGGCATGGCCTGGCTGACGGCACTCGGCCGGCGCGGCAGCGAGATCATCCTGGTCTGGCACTATTTGACTTTCGACCTTCTCTTCCCGGCGCTGCTGTCGCTGACCATGGTCAGCCTGATCCTGGCAACCGGGCGGCGGCTGAAGAGTTTTCGTGCCATGCCGGTGCAGCTTCAGGCACTGTTCGCGCTGGTCATCGTGCTGCCCTACACGTGCGCCGACTACGCCCAGAACATTGCGGTGGCGCGGCTTCTGTCCGATGCGCTGTCGGCCAACCCGGATTCTCTGTCTTTCGCCTCGTCGCTGATCGTCACCAAATTCGCGCTGCTGGCGATCCCCGTCATCGTCATCGCGTTTTTGATCCTTGCCGCCCAGCGGCGTCCACAGGCATGAACGACAGAGCAGGGGCAACGCCATGAGCCAGACCGCGATTTTCTGGCCGATGCTGGCGCAGGTGTTGCTCGTCTATATCGTCTATGTCGTGATGGGCCGGCGCCGCTACGGCGCGGTCAAATCGGGCGAGGCCAAGGTCGGTCAATACAAGGTGCGCACGACCGAGCCCGGGTCGAGCGTCACGGTTGCCAACAATCTCATCAACCAGTTCGAACTGCCGGTGCTGTTCTATGTGCTGTGCCTGGCGCTGCACGCGACCAATGGCGTCAATTATCTGACCCTGGCGTTGATGTGGATTTTCGTGATTTCCCGCTATGGCCACGCCTGGGTCCACCTCACCAGCAACAATCTGCGGTTTCGCAGCCGCGCCTTCTACGTCGGCGCGATCATTCTCTTGTTGGCATGGATCTGGTTCGCGCTACACCTGCTCGGAGCGGTGTAGGGCAGTCGTTTACCCTCCCCCTCGTGGGGAGGGTCGCTCCGCGCCCGGGGGGGGGGGGGGGGTCTACAAATCGAACACCGCGATCTTGCGCTTGTCGAACTTGATGCCGATTTCGCCGCGCACCAGCTTCAGTGCGGCTTCGCCGAACACGGCGCGTCGCCAGCCCTGCAGGGCCGGCACGTCGGCATCCTCGCCCTCGGCGGCGATGCGGTCGATGTCGTCGCTGGACGCCAGCACTTTCGAGGCGACGCCTTCCTTCTCGGCGACGATCCGCAACAGCACTTTCAACAGCTCGGAGGCGGCATTGGAGCCCTCGGGCGGCTGAAAGCTCTTGGGCAGCTTCGGCATCTCTTCGCGGGGCAAAGCGAGCGCCGTGTTGACCGCGCCAAGCAATGCGGTAGCCGTCGACGAACGCTCCCAGCCTTTCGGCGTCGTGCGCAGCTTGCCAAGGGCTGCCGCATCGCGCGGCGCCTGCTGGGCGACCTCGTATATGGCGTCGTCCTTGAGCACCCGGCCGCGCGGCACGTCACGCTCACGCGCCTCGCGTTCGCGCCATGCCGCCACCGCCTGCACGATCGCCAGCTCCTGGGGCTTGCGCAGCCGCATCTTCAGCCGCTTCCAGGCGTCTTCGGGGTGCGGATCGTAGGTTTCGCGCGAAGTCAGCACCTCCATTTCCTCGTTCAGCCAATGGGCGCGGTTTTCCCGCTCCAGTTCGGCGCTGAGATGCTTGTAGACGTCGATCAGATGGGTGACGTCGGCCAGCGCATAGTCGAGCTGCTTGTCCGACAGCGGCCGGTGGCGCCAGTCGGTGAAACGCGAGGATTTGTCGAGCCGTGCGCCGGTGATGCGCTGCACCAGCTGATCGTAGGAGACGCTGTCGCCGAAGCCGCAGACCATGGCCGCGACCTGGGTGTCGAACACCGGATGCGGCACCAGATCGCCGAGATGGACGATGATTTCAATGTCCTGGCGCGCGGCATGGAAAACCTTGACCACCGCTTCATTGGCCATCAGCCGGAAGAATGGGGCGAGGTTGATGTCGGGCGCCAGCGGGTCGATCAGCGCGGTGACGCCTGGCGCCGCCATCTGGATCAGGCACAGAATCGGCCAGAATGTCGTTTCGCGGATGAATTCGGTGTCGACGGTGACGAAATCCGACTTTTCAAAAGCGGCGAGAACGGACTCGAGCTCATTTTGGGTGGTGATGACGTGCATCAAATCGCTTTTTAGTAACGGGTAAGGTTCTCTTTCAATTTCAGCCGTGGGCGCTTTCGTCAAGCCGCCCGTCGGTCAAGTATCCGCCGATCCGTCGGAATCGCCATTCCTGCGCGCCAGCCGCGCGAACACAGTCGATGTGCGCAGCAGCGCTGTGAAGCGGCTGCGCTTGCCCGCCGGCACGCTGCCGCGCACCTGCATGCGGTAGAGAATGACGGCGATGAGGGTGGCGTAGACGACTGCGCTGAAGACAAACAGGGCGCCCGGTCCGAAATGTTGCATCACTGCGGACGCCGCGAAGGGGCCACCAATGGCGCCGAAGGAATAGAACAGCATCAAGGCGGCGTTGATCAGCACGAACTCGCCCTTGTCGGCGCGGTCGTTGGAATGCGCCGCCGATAGCGAATAGAGCGGCATGGCGAAGCTGCCGAAGATGAAGACGATGATCAAATTGAGGGTCGGATCGGCGCCGGCGACGAAGACCAGCGCCAGCGCGGCGAACATGGCGCCGCATGTCGTGGCCAAAAGCACCGCGCGCCGATCCCAGCGGTCGGAGAGGTAGCCCAGCGGATACTGGATGAGGGCGCCGCCGAAGATGCCGACGCTGACGAAGGTGACGACATCGGCCACCGACATGCCGATCTGCTCGGCATAGACCGGCGACAGCGTGCGGAAGGCGCTGTTGGTGACGCCGACGCAGATGCAGCCGAAGCAGCCGAGCGGCGAAATCCGCCAGACGCGGGCGAGATCGAGCTTGACGTCTTCCGGCGGCGTCGGGTTGGAGCGGTCGCCGAGCGACACCGGAACCAGCGACAGCGTGATCATCATCGACATGATGGCGAAGATGGCAAAGCCGCCGGGGCCGAAGATCGGGATCAGGAACTGCGCGCCGGTTACCGAGCCGATATCGACCATGCGGTAGACGGCGAGCACCCGCGCACGATCCTTGTTTTCGACGCCGGAGTTCAGCCAGGCTTCCATGACGGTGAACAGGCCGGCAAAGCAGAAACCGCCGGCAAAGCGCACCGCGCACCACATCACCGGGTCGATCACCAGCACCAGGAGCAGCGTACTGGCAGCGGCGATGGCGGCGAGCGCTGAAAACGTCCGGACATGGCCGACTGCCTTGAGGATACGGGTGACGGCCAAGCACCCCAACAGGAAGCCGGCGAAATAGAACGTGCCCATCAGGCCGATGTCGGAGGCCGAAAATCCTTCCTGCGCGCCGCGCAGCGCGATCAGCGTGCCCTGCAGCCCGTTGCCGCCAAGCAGGATGCCGGCGGCGATGAGGAGCGGGATCAGCGGGCGGATGGAGGACATACGGAACCGTTGCTTAGGTGGCTCCACAGTTCTGAACTATCGGTGTGGCCAATGCCAGTGGCTTGTCCCGCCGCCAACAGGTGTGTGGCTTCAAGTGCGGCCGTTCAAGCTCCGTCGGCCCTCGCCAAAGCTTCGCTCGCTGGCGCAGGCTTGCCCCGGGCAGCCCTTCGGCCAAGCGAGCCGGCGGTCAGCAGGCTGAGCATGATGAAGGGGATGCCGATACCGAAGGCCGAGCGAATGCCCCAATGGTCGGAGACGAAGCCGAGCAATGGCGGGCCGAGCAGGAAGGCGACGAAGGAGATCTGCGACAGCGCCGCGACATTGATTGCCGCGGAGCGGTCCGTGCGTTGGGCCGCCGCCGAGATCGCCAGCGGAAAGATCGCGCTGCTGCCGATGCCAAGTAGCGCAAAGCCCAGCATCGATACGAGCGGGGCAGGCGAGAAGAAGACGAGCAGCACGCCGACCGCCATCGTCGCCAGCAGCACCCGCGCCACGACGCTCGGCGAGTGGCGGTCGACAAAGGAGTCGGCAAAGAAGCGCGTGCTCGCTTGCGAGAATGCAAACAGCGCCACGGTGAAGCCGGCGACGAAAGGGCCCGCATCGAACACGGTGCGCATGTAGATTGCCGACCAGTCGATGCTGGCGCCTTCCATCAGCATCGCCGACAGTGTCACCGCGACGAGGACGAGGATCGGCAGCGTCGGCCGCGCCAGCGTTGGCGCCGTCTCGTCATTGCCGGCGAAGCGGCTCGGCGCCGGTTCGTAACCGCCGAGAAACAGCGCGATTCCTGTCGCCACCATCGGTACGACAATCGCCAGGTGCAGTTGCGGCGAAATGCCGAGATGCGCAAGCGCGGCGCCGAACAGGCCGGCGCCGAAAAAGCCGATGCTCCAGAACGAATGCGCCCGGTTCATGATCCGGCGCTTGAGCAGGAATTCGGTTCTGTCGGCCTCGACATTGAGAATGATCTCGACGCTGCCGATCATCAGGCCGACCGGAAACAGCATCAGGAACAGCGCAAGCGGCCCAGGCGCATGCACGGCAATGGCAAAGACAACCGACAAGAGCGGCACCAGCCCGAGCAGCGCGCGGCGGAAGCCGACGCGCTCCAGGATCGGCGCCGCCAGCGTCAGCGCGGTCAAGGTGCCGATCGGCGTCCCGATCAGGCTGAGCCCGAGCGTGCCGTCTCCTATGCCCATGGCATGCTTGATGTCGGGCAGCCGCGGGAAGATTTGGCCCATGGCGAACGAATAGATCGCAAAGCCGGCGTAGACCCGGTGTTGCGGAGCGAGGCGGAGGCCAAAGGTCATGACGATGCTTTCGGGGAAGAGAGCCGGCGATTGTGGTTGATATTCTCTTATCTTGCACAAACATGCAAATCGTGCAAGAACGTGCAAAAAGAAAACAGGATCATACAATGCTGACCGATGAGCGGCATCAAATCATTCGCGATCGCCTCGCCGTCGAGGGCCGGGTACTGGCCGGCGAGCTGGCAAGCCGCTTCGGCGTTTCGGAGGACACGGTTCGCCGCGACCTCAGGGAACTCGCCAAGGCCGGGCAATGCCGCCGCGTCTATGGCGGTGCGGTCGCGCCCGCACCCTTCGCATCGACGACTGTCGGCCTGCGCGCCAGTCATGCCGTCGAAGAAAAGACGCGGCTGGCCCGCGCAACCGTGGCACTGCTTTCGCGCGGACAGACCCTGTTCATCGACAGCGGCTCGACCAATGCCGCGATCGCCAGGGCCATCCCGCGCGACATAGATCTGACCGTCGCCACCAATTCGCTCGAAATTGCCTCCGTCCTGTCAGACCACGCTTTGGTCGAACTGATTGTGCTGGGCGGGCGGTTCGACCGCCATCTCGGCGCCTGCGTCGGCGCCGACACGCTTGCAGCTGTCGGGCAACTTGGCGCGGACTTGTTTGTTCTCGGATCCTGCGGTCTCGATGCGTCGCGCGGCGTCACGGCCTTCGATTCGGCTGAGGCCGAGGTAAAGCGGGCCATGGCCAAGAACAGCGCAGGCATCGTCATCGCTGTAACCAACGACAAGCTGGCCACAGCCGCACCCTACCGGGTCGCCAGGCCAGAGGCGATCCGTCACCTCGTGGTCGAAAAGACCGCGCCGGCCGCAATCCTCGCGGATTTCGAACGCCAGGGCGCCGAAATCCATTTGGCTTAAACGGAGCTCGGCGCGCGGGCAGTCCGGGACGCAGCATGGGCGACGAACACTTCGACATCTTCCTTTGAATGACCGAGAAGGGCTCCTTCAAGCCTCGCCAGATCATTCGATGTGAAGATGTCAAAGGCCTCTCCGCTGCGGCACGTTCTGGAGATCAACAAGCTCAGTTTGCAGCGTCATTCTTCTGTCGGCAGGCAGTATCAGCGCTCTTCCACTGAGGTTTTAGGAACAATCTGGGTGAACTTCAGGATGCGGCCTTTGTCGACAAACGGTGCAAAGCCTGCATCGCCAATATGTCGGCGTCCATACCCGGTTCCGCCGCGAACAAGGCCATTGATTTGTCGCCCTGAAGCATCAGCTCCAATTCGCGGCCATTATGTGGCCCGACACTCGGCGGGACTGTGGGTTTTGGCATGAAGTATCTCCAGATCATTCGATGACTGCACTGTCGCGGGAAACACTTCTGGCGGCAACGCGCCAAGCCTGGCAAAGACTTCATGCTGACGAGCGGATAGAGAGACGACCCAAACCCGGCTTGCCTTGACAAATCCGGCCTCCCATGCGCTTTTCGCGCAAATTTTGGACCGGGCTTTGATGCTCGGCCCACAACCCAGCACCCCGGACTTTTGACATGACAATGCATCGTTACCGCAGCCACACCTGTGCCCAGTTGAGAAAGAGCGATGTCGGCTCTTCCGTCCGCCTGTCGGGCTGGGTGCATCGCGTGCGTGACCATGGCGGCCTGCTGTTCATCGATCTGCGTGACCATTACGGCTTGACCCAGATCGTCGCCGATCCGGATTCGCCCGCCTTCAAGGTCGCCGAGACGCTGCGTGGCGAATGGGTGATCCGCGTCGACGGCGAGGTCAAGGCGCGCCTGCCGGACACCACCAACGCCAACTTACCGACCGGCGAGATCGAAATCTTTGCCCGCGAGATCGAGGTGCTGTCGGCAGCCAAGGAATTGCCGCTGCCGGTGTTCGGCGAGCCGGACTATCCCGAAGACATCCGCCTGAAGTATCGCTTCCTCGACCTGCGCCGCGAGACGCTGCACAGGAACATCGTGGCGCGCACCAAGATCATCGCTGAGATGCGCAAGCGCATGACCGATGTCGGCTTCACCGAGTTCTCGACGCCGATCCTGACGGCTTCCTCGCCGGAAGGCGCACGCGACTTCCTGGTGCCGTCGCGCATCCATCCCGGCACCTTCTACGCGCTGCCGCAGGCGCCGCAACAGTACAAGCAGCTGATCATGGTTTCGGGCTTCGACCGCTATTTCCAGATCGCGCCCTGCTTCCGCGACGAGGATCCGCGCGCCGACCGTCTGCCCGGTGAATTCTACCAGCTTGACCTCGAGATGAGCTTCGTCGAGCAGGACGACGTGCTGTCGACCATGGAACCGGTGATGCGGGGCGTCTTCGAGACTTTCGCAAACGGCAAGCCGGTGACGCAGACATTCCAGCGCATCCCGTACGATGTCGCGATGCGCAAATACGGCTCCGACAAGCCGGACCTGCGCAACCCGATCGAGATGCAGGCCGTCTCCGACCATTTCCGCGATTCCGGCTTCAAGGTCTTCGCCAACATCCTGGCCAACGATCCGAAGGCCGAAGTGTGGGGCATTCCGGCCAAGACCGGCGGCAGCCGCGCCTTCTGCGACCGCATGAACTCGTGGGCGCAGGGCGAGGGCCAGCCGGGACTGGGTTACATCTTCTGGCGCAAGGAAGGCGACAAGCTTGAAGGCGCCGGTCCGCTGGCCAAGAACATCGGCGAGGAGCGCACCGAGGCGATCCGTCAGCAGCTCGGCCTTGCCGATGGCGACGCCGCCTTCTTCGTCGCCGGCGATCCGAAGAAGTTCGTCACCTTCGCCGGTGCCGCGCGTACGCGTGCCGGCGAAGAACTGAACCTTGTCGACCGCGAGCGCTTCGAATTGTGCTGGATCGTCGACTTCCCGTTCTTCGAATGGAGCGAGGAGGAGAAGAAGATCGACTTCGCCCACAACCCGTTCTCGATGCCGCAAGGCGGTATCGACGCGCTCAACGGCGACGACCTGCTCGGCATCAAGGCCTTCCAGTACGACATGGTCTGCAACGGCTTCGAGATCGCCTCTGGCGGTATCCGCAACCATTTGCCGGAAACCATGGTCAAGGCGTTCGAGACGGTTGGCCTCGACCGCGCCACGGTGGAAGAACGCTTTGGTGGCCTTTACCGCGCCTTCCAGTATGGCGCCCCGCCGCATGGCGGCATGGCGGCCGGCGTCGACCGTGTCGTCATGCTGCTGGTCGGCGCCAAGAACCTGCGAGAGATCACCATGTTCCCGATGAACCAGCAGGCCTACGATTTGTTGATGAACGCGCCTTCGGAAGCCTCGCCGCAGCAGTTGCGTGATCTGTCGCTGCGTGTCGCGGCAGTGAAGAAGGACTGACAGCAGCGTTGCAGCTGCCCTTTCTCCCCGTCTCTATACGGGGAGAAATGTCCGGCAGGACAATGAGGGGCAGCACGCATGCAGGCGATTGGCGAACGGCCTTAGCAGTTGGCGCCTTCTGACAATCGGTTCAGCATCGAACTACAATTTGCAGGCGTTGGCGCCGCCCCTCATCCCCTGCCGGCACCTTCTCCCCGTATAGTGACGGGGAGAAGGGAGCGAACTTCGATCAGTCTTCGTTGGCCTTGACGTGGACGCCGAGCGTCTTGGTCAGGTCGGCCGGGTTGGACATGGCGCCGGCCATAATCAGCGCGAACGGCACCGCTGCCGGCGGCTCGGCCGAAATCTCGAGGCTCTTCGGATCGTCGAGATACTTGCTCACCGCCGCCGTCACTTCGGCCGTCAGTTCGGGGTTGTTGAGCTGCGCCATGCCGAACGGCACGATCGCCTTGGCCTGGTTGGCGATGTCCTTGCCCGACATGCCCTGCTGCTTGCCGACATATTCAAGCACCTTGCCGGTGAGCGAATCGTCGTCGAAGCGGATCGAGGCGCTGTTGAAGGAGAGCTGCTGCAACAGGCCGAGCAGGGCCATGCCTTGCGCCGAATTGTCGGCGCCTTCGGGCTGCGCCGCCATCTTCTTCTGCATCTCCTGCAGCGACTTGACGAAGTCGACCGTGTAGCCGCCGAGGCCGAAGGTCATGCCGAGCGTGCCGGCATTCTCGACCGAGATGTCGTATTTCGACAGGTCCATCTTGCCGTCGCTCGGCTGCCAGGTGCCGCCGATTTCGATATTGCCCGAGATGTTCTGGTAGCCGAGGGCCTCGATGGCTTCCTTGGATTTCGCATCGTCGACCAGGGTCAGGTCGGCGTTGAACTTTTCCGTGGTGGCGGAAAACTCCATCGCCTTGCCGTCGGCCGGCGGCGTGATCTGGACAGCAAGCCCATCCACCGAGAAGGCGGTCTTGTCGGCAACCTTGACCGTCAGGTTTTCGAGTTCGGCCGACTTGTAGATCATCATCGAGCCGAGCGGGCCTGTAGCGCCCTCAGCCGGGATGTTGGCGTCGTGGATGACGAAGGGGGTGAGATTGAGCGTGACGCCGTCCTTGCTGTGCTCGAAGGCCGAAGTCGTGATGGTCGCGACATCGAAGCCGCCATTGGCTTCGGTCACGCCCTCGAGCTTGACGTCGCCGATCGGCAGCGCCTCCTTTTCGGCCGCCGGTTTGACCGACACGCCCTGCAGCACCATGCTGGAATTGTCGCCGGTAACGCCGGTCCAGGTGATATCGACGCCCTGGACGGCAAGTGCGGCCTTCAGTCGGTCGGCAACCGCCGTGTCTTGCGCAAAGGCGGCATTCAGCGGCAGCGTCAGCAAAAAGGTCGAAAAAGCAAGTTTCTTGAGTGTCGAACGTTGGATTGTCATCGCGAGTTCCCTGAGAGAGTCCTGAAAAAGTGTTTTCTCAATTCTACGCCATCACCATTCCGTGACGAACTGGACGGGAAAAAGGCGCTTTCCCGCAGAGTTGTCGAAAATCACGGCGAAAGGCAAATCGGAGCGGGAGCCTTCGCCCGATGCGGTGAATATGTCATGAAGGTCGGGCTCCCCTGCGTACCGTCTCCTGCCTTAGAGAGGGCGTGTAACAGATTGATGTTGGTTGGCAACAGCACTGCTACCGCTGCTGTTGCACAGGGACGGCAAGGGGGGACATGAAGTCCGTCACATCCATTGTCGGACCTTGAGCCGCCCTCGTCAGCCCAAAGGCTGCAAAGTGCGGATTTCCGCAGCCCCGCCTTGCCGCGAATCACCCGCTCGGCTAGTCCAGCCGCATGGGAAAAAGGATTTTGCCGCCTGAAAATGGCGGCGGTGACCACATCGAACCGGTCGATCTGAAGAAGGCGCTGGAAGAGCGCTATCTCGCCTATGCGCTGTCGACCATCATGCACCGGGCGCTGCCTGACGTGCGCGACGGGCTGAAGCCTGTGCATCGCCGCATCATGCATGCGATGCGGCTGCTCAGGCTCAACCCCGACCAGGGCTTTGCCAAATGCGCCCGCATCGTCGGCGACGTGATGGGCAAGTTCCATCCGCATGGCGACCAGTCGATCTACGACGCGCTGGTGCGCCTGGCGCAGGATTTCTCCATGCGCTATCCCCTCGTCGACGGGCAGGGCAATTTCGGCAATATCGACGGCGATAACGCCGCCGCCATGCGCTATACCGAGGCGCGCATGACCGAGGTGGCGAGCGATTTGCTTGCCGGCATCACCGAGGACGCCGTCGATTTCCGGCCAACCTACAACGAGGAGGACGAGGAGCCCGTAGTGCTTCCCGGCGCCTTCCCGAATCTGCTCGCCAACGGTTCCTCCGGCATTGCGGTTGGCATGGCCACGTCCATCCCGCCGCACAATGCCGCCGAGCTTTGCAACGCAGCGCTGCAGCTGATCGAGCAGCCGGACGCGCCGGTGACAAAGCTGATGGAGTTCGTCCAGGGGCCGGATTTCCCGACCGGCGGCATCATCGTCGACAGCCGCGCATCCATCCTGGAGGCCTATGAGACCGGCCGCGGCGGTTTTCGCGTGCGCGCCAAATGGGGCCAGGAGGATCAGGGCAGGGGCACCTGGAGCATCGTCGTCACTGAAATCCCCTACGGCATCCAGAAGGCCAGGCTGATCGAGAAGATCGCCGAGCTTTTGATCGCGCGCAAATTGCCGCTGCTTGAGGATGTCAGGGATGAAAGCGCCGAGGACGTCCGCATTGTGCTCGTACCGAAGAGCCGTTCGGTCGATCCCGGCATTCTGATGGAATCGCTGTTCAAGCTGACCGAGCTCGAAAGCCGGTTTCCCCTCAACATGAACGTTTTGTCGCGGGGCAAGGTGCCTAACGTCCTGTCGCTGAAGGGCGTGCTGAAGGAGTGGCTCGACCATCGGCGCGATGTGCTGATCCGCCGCTCGAAGCATCGGCTTGGCGAGATCGAGAAGCGGCTGGAAATCCTTGCCGGCTACCTGATCGCCTATCTCAACATCGACGAGGTCATCAGGATCATCCGCGAGGAGGATGAGCCCAAGCAGGTGATGATGGCCCGTTGGTCGCTCACCGACACCCAGGCCGAAGCCATCCTCAACATGCGGCTGCGGGCCCTGCGCAAGCTGGAAGAGTTCGAGATCCGCAAGGAGTTCGACGGTCTCACCACCGAGAAGAAGCAGATCGAGGCATTGCTCGCATCCGACGCCAAGCAATGGTCGACGATCAAATGGGAAGTCACGCAGGTTCGCGACAAGTTCGGCCCCGAGACCGAACTCGGCAAGCGCCGCACCCAGTTCGCCGACGCGCCGGAGCATGATCTGACCGACATTGCGCACGCCATGATCGAGCGCGAGCCGGTCACCGTGGTGGTCTCGGAAAAGGGCTGGCTGCGGGCGATGAAAGGCCATCTGGCCGACCATTCCACGCTCACCTTCAAGGAAGGCGACAGCCTCAAGCTCGCCTTCCATGCCCAGACCACCGACAAGATCCTGGTCTTCACCACCGGCGGAAAATTCTACACCATCGGCGCCGACCGGCTGCCGGGCGGCCGCGGCCATGGCGAACCGATCCGCATCATCGTCGACATGGACAACGACCAGGACATCGTCACCGCCTTCGTCCACGACCCGAAGCGCAAGCTGTTGCTCGTCTCCTACGATGCCAATGGTTTCGTCGTGCCGGAGGAGGAGGTCGTCGCCAACACCCGAAAGGGCAAGCAGGTGATGAACGTCAAGGCGCCCGACGAGGCCAAGGCCTGCGTCCCCGTGTCAGGCGATCATCTCGCCATTGTCGGCGAGAACCGCAAGATGCTGGTGTTTGCGCTCTCCGAAATTCCCGAGATGGGCCGCGGCAAGGGCGTTCGCCTGCAGAAATACAAGGATGGCGGTCTGCTCGACCTGAAACCCTTCACGCTGGCGAGCGGCCTGTCCTGGCAGGATTCCGCCGACCGCACCTTCGTCAGGTCGCGCGAGGAGCTGGCGGAATGGATCGGCGCGAGAGCGTCGGCCGGACGGATGGTGCCGAAGGGATTCCCGCGGACGGGGAAATTTGGGTAGGGATCTCCCCCCTCGAGGGGGAGATGTCGCCGAAGGCGACAGAGGGGGTCGGTACGTCCTGACACGACACCCTTTCGCTGGCAGAGAAGGCTGGCGCTTCATGCGCGGCGACCCCCTCTGGCCTGCCGGCCATCTCCCCCTCAAGGGGGGAGATCCCAAGGCATTTGGACTATCGTCACGATTGCGGCACTATAACAGTGCATAAACGCTGTGTAGGCTGGGGAGAATTGACCGTTTGAAGGAAGCGAAGATCCAGAAGCCGGAACGTCAGCAGCGCCTGTTCGGCCTGTCGACACCGTTGCGATCCGCCGTCATTCCGCCGCTGTCGGCTGCGCGCTGGCTGTTGGTGCTGATCGTCGCCGCCGGCGTCTATTTCTTCCACGGGTTCCTGTTTCCCGTGCTGGCAGCCCTCGTCATTGCTTTTGCCAGCTGGCCGCTCTACCGCCGGCTGCTTGCCGGTGTCGGCGGTAACCGCACCGTCGCCGCGACGCTCGCCATCCTGTTCATCCTCGCCTTCCTGGTGGTGCCGATAGCGCTCGCCGGCACCTACGCCATCAACGAGGTCCGCGAATGGGTGGGCTGGGCGATCGAGACCAACAGGCACGGCGCGGTCACACCGCACTGGATCACCTCGCTGCCTGTCGTCGGCGAGTGGCTGAACGAACAGTGGATCGACAATTTCGGCCATCCCGGCGGCATCGGCGAGCTGATCCAGCTGGTCAGCGGCGCCAATATCGGCAGCATCTATCGCGGCGTGCTGGCTGCCGGCGGCAGCGCCTTCGGCCTGTTGCTGACGCTGCTGTTCATGATGATCGCGCTGTTCTTCGCCTACCGCGACGGCGAACACTTTGCCAGCCAGATCGACCGGCTCGGCGAACGCATCCTGCCGACGCGCTGGGAGCGGATTTCGCGCGTCGTGCCGGCGACCATTTCCTCGACCGTTACCGGCATGACCGTGATCGCCATCGGCGAGGGGCTGGTGCTCGGCATCGCCTACTGGCTGGCCGGGGTGCCGTCGCCGGTGACGCTGGGCGCATTGACCGGCGTGATGGCGCTGATCCCCGGCGGCGCGCCGCTGTCGTTTACGCTTGTGTCGATCTACCTCGCCGCCAGCGGCTCGCCGATGGCGGGCCTGGCGCTGTTCATCTGGGGCGCGGTGGAGCTGTTTATCGTCGACAAGACCTTGCGCCCGAAGCTGGTCGGCGGACCGATCAAATTGCCCTTCCTGCCCACCTTTTTCGGCCTGATCGGCGGCGTCAAGACGATGGGCTTTCTCGGCCTGTTCATCGGCCCCGTGCTGATGGCGCTGCTGGTGGCGATATGGCGCGAATGGCTGCGCGAGGTGGAACTGGCCGAAGACACCGTTCCCGACGCGGCGGCCGAGCTCGAAGGCGGGCCGCCGCAGATCGAGATTGTCGCCGGCCCGGCGAAGAGAGGTCAGGCTGGGTAAGCGACGGCGAGCGCTGCCCGGCGCTTGCGCCCTTCATGCAACTGCCACAGGGAATGGGCAACCAGCGTGACGATCAGGATCACGCCGCCGATCAAGCTGTTGCGCGACGGCGTCTCGGCAAAGATCATCCATATCCAGACCGGCGCCAGAACCGTTTCCAGGAGATAGAACATCGCCACTTCCGGGCCTGAAATGTATTTCGGCCCGTTGGCTAGGCAGAAGAAGGCGAACGGCATGATGACGGCGCCGTTGAAAACGATCCACCATGGCGCCTCCACCTGAAAACCGGTCTTGGAGACCATGAGCGCCGCCAGCCCGAACGGCAGCAGGACGCCGGTCAGCGCGGTGAATCCCATATCCCTGCCGCTGGCGCGTGAAACGGTGATGGCGCAGGCAATCGCCAAGGCCGAACACAGCGCCATCACATCGCCGAACAGATTTCCCGTGCCGACGGAATCGCCGACGATGATCGCGATGCCGACGATCATCAGCGCCATTGCCGCAAGCGTCAGCGGCTGTGGTCGCTCCTTCAGGAACAGCCACGACAGCAGCGCCGAGAACATGGTGGAGAAGGCCAGGATGAAAACCAGATTGGCGGTCGAGGTGTTGTAGACGGCAGTGATGAAGGCGATTGCGCCGAGCCCGTAGAGGGTGGCGACGACGAGCCCCGACCAGCCGGGTATCAGCTGCGGAGCATTCTTGCTGAACGAGCGCCAGATGGCCCATACGATCAGCCCTGCCACGAAGGTGCAGCCGGTGCGCAGCAAAAGGATCGTCCAGGCTTCGCCATGGGCGAGCCGGATCAGGGGAATGTCGATGGTCAGCGCCAGCCCGCCAAGCGCGGTGAGCAGAAGTCCTTTGGTGTGGGCATTGTGAGAGGACATGCAACGGCTTTCGCAATGATTTGAGCAGATGCCGGTCGGCGCAATCGCCCCGCCAACGGGCGGAAAGACCAGCATCGTCTCGGCTGAAAATGTTTAGATCAGGATTTGGTAAGAAGAAAAATCAGCGCGTGACCGCTTCGTGGTCGTAGCGTTCCCAGCCCTTCGGGCCGAGATGCTCCTGCGGCATGAAGCGCATTTTATAGTTCATCTTGCGCGAGCCGTTGACCCAGTAGCCGAGATAGACATGGGGCAAGCCCATGGCCCGGGCGCGGGCGATATGGTCGAGGATCATGAAGGTGCCGAGCGAACGGTCCTCGAACTCGGGATTGAAGTAGGAATAGACCATCGACAGGCCATCGGCCATCTTGTCGGTCAGCGCCACGGCGATCAGCTCGCCCTGGCCCTTGCCGGTGATGAATGTGTCGGGGCCGCGGCGCCGGTATTCGATCACCTTGGTGTCGACATGGGTATCCTCGACCATCATGGCGTAGTCGAGCACCGTCATGTCGGACATGCCGCCGCGGCGATGGCGAGCGTCGAGATAGCCGCGAAACAGCGAATACTGCTCGGTCGACGGCTGCGCGTCGTGCATGGCGCCGATCAGATCGGAATTGCGCTGGATCACCCGCTTCATGTTGCGGCTGGCGGTGAACTCCTGCGCCAGGATACGCACCGAGACGCAGGCGCGGCAGGTCTCGCAGGCGGGACGGTAAGCGATGTTCTGCGAGCGCCGGAAACCGCCTTGCGTCAACAGATCGTTCATCTCCGGCGCCTTGTCGCCGACCAGATGCGTGAACACCTTGCGTTCGAACTGGCCCTCGAGATACGGGCACGGCGATGGCGCGGTCAGGAAGAACTGCGGCGACTGGGTCGGATGGTGCGTCATCGAACCTTGGGAACACTCCTGCGAATCGCTCTACCTTTGGCTTGGCTGGCGAAAAATTCAACAGGATTGTGAAGGCGGGGTTGAACGGACCCCTTCACATTTGCGCACAAATGCCTGTTGGCGTCGGTTGGACGCCGGTTCAACGGTCGCTGCGGCTGACGACCGTGCCAAGCAGCAGGTCGTGCAGTGTGCGCTTGCGATCGGAAAACAGCGTCACCAGGAGGACGAGCGGCGTCAGGATGACCGTGCTCGCCCAGAACAGCACCGAATGGACAACGGCGGTGAGGCCGTCGATACGGCTGCCGTCGAGACGATCGAGCCGAATGCCCATCATCTTCATGCCTGATGTGGCCTGGTTGCGACCGCCCAGCGTGTTCCAGATGTAGAGAATGGCGACCGCCGGCACGAGGATGGAATACAGCGCCCAGCCAAGACCGAATGTCAAAAGGCCAAGCACGGCCACCAGGATCGCGAACGGAATGGTGAGCAGCGCCACGATGCAATAGTCGATGATGAAGGCCAGGATGCGCCGCGTGCGCACACCGTCATAGGCCCTGACGTCGTCGAGCCTGCTGGTGATGATTTGGCCGTCAAGTACCCGCGCGTTCATGTCATGTCCTCATAACAGGCGCCACGCTAGGGTGCGCCGCCACTGAAATGGTGAAGACCGCGGGCGGAATCAAGATCGGTTCGTCCATCGGTCCGGCTCGGCAGTGTGACGCGGTTGAGCCGATTGAATTTGGTGGACGGATGGCGTTAGCTTGCTGCGGCGCAACAAGACGCCGAGGGGACGGGGTTACATGGATTACGACATGCTGGTCATCGGCAGCGGCCCTTCCGGGCGCCGCGCCGCGGTGCAATCGGCCAAGCTCGGCAAATCGGTGCTGGTGGTCGACAGGGGCCGGCGCCTCGGCGGCGTCTCGGTGCACACCGGCACCATCCCGTCGAAGACGCTGCGCGAGACGGTGCTGAACCTGTCCGGCTGGCGCGAGCGGGGCTTTTACGGCCGCGGCTACCGGGTCAAGCAGGACATCTCCATCGCCGACCTGGTCGAGCGGCTGCACAAGACGCTCGACCACGAGGTCGAGGTGCTGCAGCACCAGTTTATGCGCAACGCTGTCAAAAGCGTGCGCGCCATGGCGAAATTCGTCGGCCCAAACAAGGTCAGCCTGACGGCAGACAATGGCGACTACTCGGAGGTTGGTTTCACCAATGCGCTGATCGCGGTCGGCACCAGGCCGCACCGGCCGCGCGACGTGCCTTTCGACAAGATCCGCGTCTTCGACAGCGATGAGATGCTGGAACTCGACCATCTGCCGCGCACGCTGACGGTGATCGGCGCCGGCGTCATCGGCGTTGAATATGCGACGATCTTTTCGGCGCTCGACGTGCCGGTGACGCTGGTGGAGCCGCGCAACACCATCCTCGATTTCGTCGACCGCGAGATCGTCGACGACTTCATCCACCAGATGCGCGACCGCGGCATGACCATTCGCCTCGGCAGTACGGTCAAGGAAATCGTCTCAAAACCCGACTATGCCGAAGTGACGCTCGCCGATGGCCGCACCATCCGCTCCGAGATCGTGCTTTACGCCGCCGGCCGCAGCGGCAATCTCGGCAGCCTCGGCCTCGACGTGGTCGGCATCGAGGCCGATTCCCGGGGCCGCATCAAGGTCGATCCGCAGACCTTCCAGACCAGTGCGCCCAACATCTATGCCACCGGCGACGTCATCGGTTTCCCCAGCCTTGCCTCGACATCGATGGAGCAGGGCAGGGTGGCCGCCTGCCACGCCTTCGGCGTGCAACTGCCACCGCCGCCGGAAACCTTCCCCTATGGCATCTACGCCGTGCCGGAAATCTCCACCGTTGGTCAGTCGGAGGAGCAGGTGCGCGAGAGCGGCGCTGCTTATGAAGTCGGTCTGGCGCGGTTCCGCGAAACCTCGCGCGGCCACATCATGGGCGTCAACTCCGGCTTTCTGAAGCTGCTGTTCTCGGTCGAAACGCGCCGCCTGCTCGGCGCCCACATCGTCGGCGAAGGCGCCACCGAACTGATCCATATCGGCCAGGCGGTGATCAACCTCGGCGGCACGGTTGATTTCTTCGTCAACAACACCTTCAACTATCCGACGCTGGCCGAAGCCTACAAGATCGCCGGGCTCGATGCCTGGAACCGGATGGGACAGGGCTAGGCGATGAGCATCTGCTCAGCCGTTCCGCCGGGCGCCGATGCGGTCTACCAAGGTCTCCTAGCCTGCCTGGCGTGCGACCAATGCTGGTCCCGCCAGCCATTGCCGGACGATGGCGGCATCCGGGTCGCCGATTTCGTGACCTGAAGGCACGATGCGCGCATCGACCTCGGCGCCATGTTTGTTGAGCAGCCTCACCAGTGGCGGCGCAAACGGCCCGTAGGTCTCGTCCGCGGCACCAGCGACAATCAGGACGCGCCTTCCTGTCAGATCGGTTGCCGGCGCATCGTCAAGCACGGGCATTGCTCTCAGCAACGCCGCTTTTCGGACGAGGCCGGAGTTGAGCAGCATCAGGGTGGAAACCAGATTGGCGCCGTTGGAATAGCCGAGGAAAGTCGCCCGGGCGAGGTCGAGCCCGTGGCGCTTTGCGGCCTCGCTTGCGAAGGCGGCAAAGTACGATGTTTCGGCACGGATGCTCGCCTGTTCAAAACTGGTCGGCGTGATCCGCTCGAACCAGCGGAAGCCGTCTTCTTGGCGGATGCGGCCACGCACCGCGACCAGCGTGGCGTTGGGGGCGATCTGCCTCGCAATCGGCACCATCGTCGTTTCGTCGACACCCGATCCGTGCAGTAAAAACAGGCTCTCGCCGCCGACATTCTCCGGCTTGAGGAGGCGGTAGGGAAACGCCAGATCCTGATGCAGAAAGGCGTTCTCGTCGCTATATCGATGCACGCTCATATCTCGTTGTTTTCACGGAGACATTGGTCCTTTGCCAGCTTCAAAACGGAATATTTTCACGCTCCGCCAAATGTGATTGCAACAGGCTCATTTCAGACCGTTTCTGCGCCGATATGCTCCCTGCGGGAGGAATCGAAGCGGTGTGCGCCGATGGTCGCATCCCGGCATGAACAACGCGAGCACCCTTGCTCTCCTTTGAGGCCTTTTGTCGATGACCCTGCCAGTTCCGCCCGATCGCGCCCCGCGTATCGCCGATCGCGACACGCGCATTGACGTGTTCCGTGCGCTCGCACTCCTGACCATCTATATCGACCACGTGCCGGGCACCGTCTTCGAAACGCTGACCTACAAGAATTTCGGATTCTCGGACGCGGCGGAAGCCTTCGTGCTGATTTCCGGCATGTCGGTCGCACTCGCCTATGGCAACAAGTTCCAGCCGGGCGGCCGGCTGCTGGCGATGTTGAAGATGTGGCGCCGGGCCGGCGTGCTTTACAGTGCCCACATCGTCACCACCATGGTTGTGATGGCGTTGTTCTGCGCCGCGGCGGTGTACGGCCGGCGGCCGGAACTGCTCAAGCTGATCAACATCGAGCCGCTGATGAAGAACACGCCGGAGGTCATGATCGGCATTGTCACGCTTGGCCACCAGCTTGGCTACAACAACATTTTGCCGGTCTATGCGGCGCTGCTGTTGATGGCGCCGCTTTTCCTGCTCTTCGTCAGCTACCGGCCGCTCCCGGCGCTGGTCTTTTCCGGCGCGCTGTGGCTTGCCGCCGGCCTCTGGCAGATCGCGCCGCCGAACTATCCCGAGCCCGGCTTCTGGTTCCTCAACCCGCTGTCCTGGCAATTCCTGTTCAACATCGGCCTTGCCGGCATGCTGCATGCCAGGCGCGGCGGCACAATTCCCGTCAATCGTTGGCTGGTGGGCGCCGCGGCGACCTATGTCGCGGCAGCGGCGGTCTGGGTGCACAGCCCGCTCTGGGGCGAGATAACGTGGTTTAACCTGCCCGTGGTGATCGGCGGCTTCGACAAGACGTTCCTGTCGCTGCCGCGGCTCCTGCACATATTGGCGGTGAGCTATCTGATCGTCGCCCTGCCGGCTTTCTCGAACCTGTTCCGTCTCAGCCCGGACCATCCGCTTGCCCTGCTCGGCAAGCGCTCCTTGCCGGTGTTCCTCGCCGGCACGCTGATCGCCATGGCGGCGCAGGTGATGAAGCTGATCAATCCGGGCGGCTTTCCCTATGACGTCTTGCTGATTTCGGCCGGCATCGCCATGCAATTCGCGCTCGCCTTCTATCTTGAGTGGCTGTCCGGCATCGGCTTGGGCAAAAAGCCGGTTCGCAAAGAAGCGCCAGCCGTTCACCAGACCTTCGGCATGCCCGCGATGCCAAGGCTAAGCCGATGATCCCACATCAGCCGCCTAGCCAGCAGGCGAGGGGCCGGACGACCCCCGCACCACAAGAACGACCGGCAGCAATTGCCGGTGCTGCGAGCCGTCATTTTCGAGGATCGCCTTGACGGCCAGCCGGCCCATCTCGGCGATCGGCTGGGCGACAGTGGTTAGTGGCGGCTCGGAGTCGGCGCCTTCCGGCACGCCGTCGAAGCCGACGATTGACACATCGCCCGGCACGGCAATGTTACGCTCGCGCAGCCAGTCGAGCGCATGCAGCGCGATCTTGTCCGACATGGCCAGGATTGCCGTCGGCGTCTGCGGCAGCGCGAAAATATGATCGAGGCCGGCCCGCACGCTCGCCTCGTCATTGAGGGTTTCGTAGATTGGCACTTGCGAGACGTCGATGCCGAAGCGGGAGAGCTCGCCGAAATAGCCACGCAGACGGTCGCGTGTGCCCGAGTAGAGGGATGTCGTCTCGACTTGCTCCTGCGTGACGGGACCAAAGCCAGCGTCGGCAGATTCCAGGGCGAGTACGGCAAAGCTGCGATGGCCGAACTCGGCCAGATGGCGCGCCGCCAGACCCGCGCCGGCGACGTTGTCGACGCCGATCGCAGCGACCGCCTCATTTTCCGAATCGAGATCAAGCGCCACGAAAGGCAGTTTGCGTTCGCGCGCCAGTTCGACCAGCCGCGACCCACCCTCGATGCAGAACACGATGAAGCCGTCGACTAGGGCGCTCTGGATGTTCCAGGCGAGCTGCTCGCTGTTGGCGGCCGAGACCAGCGAAATTCCGGCGCCGGTGGCGTCGCAGGCCTGCGAAATGCTGGCCATCATGACGCGGGCAAAGGGATCGTCGAAGAAATAGGACAATGGTTCTGCCGTTGCCACGCCGATGGCGTTGACCTTGCCGGCGCGCAGCAGCCGGCCCTTGGGATCCGGGCCGGCATAGCCCATCGCTTCCGCCGCCGCCTTGACCCGCTCGCGGACCTCTTCGCGCACGATCTCCGGGCGAGCGAACACGTTGGACGCGGTACCGTGCGAGACCCCGGCCGCCTTGGCGATGTCGGCAAGCCGCACTGGTCTCGTCTTGCCGGAGGTCAATGCCGTCATTTTCGTCTCCTGAACCGGAGCCTGTTTAGCACTTTCGTTGGATCGGTTCAAATTTTCCCTTGATCGGACGGCGGAGAGGGTCTATATTTGAATCGATCCAAGGGATTCATCAAGTACAACTTGGATCGATTCAAGAGGAGGGTGCCATGCATCCCGTGAATTATCTGTTCGAAGACATCTACGGCAATGATTGGGGCATAGTCTCCGACGCCGCCACCCGCAGGCGCCGCGACAAGGTCGGGCCGTGGAGGCGTGACCTGCAATACCTTGTGAAACGCAAGCGCAGCTGATCGGCCCCGGCATTTTCGTGCCAGCTGATTGGATCGATTCAAGTTCTTGAAGAGGAGAACGAACATGCATCCCGTGAAACATCTGTTCGAAGACATTTATCGCAATTACTGGGGTATCTCGCCTGCCACGGAGCAGCCGCAACGGCGGCGGCCGACCAAGCCTGCCAAGCGCAACCGCGACCTGCTGCCGGAAAACCGGCAGGATTAAGCCTCGTGTGATATCTGATGGGGCAGGGTTCTTGCCTCGTCAGGACCGTTGCCGCACGAGCGCCGAGGCCGCGATCACCAGCCAGCCCGCGATGAGCAAGGTGCCGCCGATCGGCGCCGACATCGGGAACAGCCGCGATCCCACGAAATCCCGTGCCAGCAGATCGCCGCAGAACAGAACAAGCCCGACGAGCAGCACCAGGCTGCCGATCCGCAAGATCCGGTTTGCGCCGGCGAGGCCGACGGCCAAAAACACCGGCGCATGCATGAGCAGGAAGGATGCGGCCGTGCCGACGAACGCGCCGCCGAGATGCGCTGAAGCCGCCGACAGCGCCACGCCCGCCGCGCCGGCAATGCCGCCGGCGAAAACGAGGATGCGCGCGCTGTTTGCTGGTGCTGACTCGGCGATGCTCATGTCTCGGGCTCCGGGATTGACGATAGGCGGCGCGACCTGTCTGTCAGGATTTTTCCGATATCGCCAGCATGTCGCGCGTGCGGCGCGCCTGGGCCAGCCAATTATACGCGGCACCGCCCGCCATCAGCAACGACGTGCCGAGAAACACCGCGCGCATGCCGAAATGGCCGCCGACGAAGCCGCCCAGCAGCGGCCCCGCAACCTGGCCGACATATTGCGCCGAGATTGCCAGGCCCAGCACATTGCCGCCGACCCCATCGGGAACATTGTGGCGGATGACGCTGGTGATGCAGGGCAACAGCCCGCCCAGCACCAGACCCATAAGGAACCGCAGCCCGACCAACTGCCAGCTCTCGGTGACGAAGGCCTGCGGTATCAACAGCAGAGCCGAGACGGCCAGCGATGCGACGATGACGTTCCAGTGGCCGATGCGGTCGGCGAGTTTGCCCAACCGTGACGCCGACAGGATGGCGCCGAGTGCGGCCGCCGACATGACGACACCTGAGACCAGGGTCACCCGGCTTGCGTCCGCGACCAGTTGCTGGACGTAGACGGTGATGATCGGCTCGATCGACATGTTGGCGAAGGTGAACAGCATGCCGGTCGCCAGCATGGCCACGACAGGGCGTTTGTCGGGGATCTGCGCCCAACTTCCCTTTGGTTTCTCCTCGCGTTTTGCCTGTACTGGCGGGCGAGGCATCTCCTTTATCAGGAACGTCGTCGCCAGCGCCGCCAGGAAAATGACGCCGCCCGCGATGAGGAAGGTGGCGCGAATACCGATCAATGGCGGCAGCGCGCCGCCAAGCAACGGGCCGACCAGGGAGCCTGCGGTGATGCCGGCCGACAGCACGCCAAGCGCCCAGCCGGAGCGCTCCTTCGGCGTCTGCATGGCGACAAGGATCGTCGAGCCTGAGGAATAACCGCCGGCAAAGCCGATCAGCAGGCGCAAAAGCACCAATTGCCAGACGGTCTGCACCATGCCGGTCAGCGACATGCAGATCGCCATGCCGAAACTGGCGCGCACCAGCATCACCTTGCGGCCATAACGGTCACCCAGCCGTCCCCACAGTGGCGCGACAAGGGCGGCGGCAAGGAAGGTGGCGCCGAAAGCGATGCCGGACCATTGCACGATCGCCGCGTGGCCCACGGCGCCCAGCTGTTCGACATAGAGCGGCAGGAACGGCAGCAGCAACGTCATCGCCACAAGCGTGCTGAACGATCCGGCAAAGCACACGAACAGGTTGCGCCGCCAATGAATGTTGTAGGTGGAAGGCACTTCGGCGGCCCGCGCTGCACTGTCCTGCGGCATGTCCTGTCCTGTCCGCTTGCTGCGGATACCATTTTGGGATACCAACTTGGTACCCTCATGGACGCAAAGCCCGGCTGCTGTCAATCAGGCGCTCTCAATGTGATCGGCAAGACCAACGGGCAAGGCCGATCGCCAGCAATGGAAGCAACTATGTCGCAGATGCACATCGTCGAAAAAGCGCTTCGCGAGATGATCCTTGGCCTCGAGGTCGGTCCTGGCGAGCGGCTGACGGAGCGCTGGATCGAGAGCCGCTTCGGCGCCTCGCGCACGCCGGTCAGGGCAGCCCTGCTGCGGCTGGAGACGGAAGGGCTGATCTGCCGCGACGGGCGCGGTTGGACCGTGTCGCCGATCAACCTTGCCGAACTGGAACAGATCGCGGTGTACCGCGAAGCCGTCGAGGTCGCGGCGGTCAGGCTGACTTCGGCGCTGGCCGACAGGAGCGCAGCCGATGTCATCAAGGCGATGCTGGACTCCTGCGACACTGCCACGCCGCGCGAGGAATGGCACCGCGTCGGCATGGATTTCCATATCGAACTGGCGCGGCTCTCCGGCAACGAGTTCCTGTTTCGGGCCGTGCGCGATGCCATGACGCGGCTGTCGCGGGCGCGCTGGCTGGAGGTGCGCGACGAGGCGGCCCTTGGCCGCGCCTGGAGCGAGCATCACGCCATTCTGGCAGCGGTGCGGGCCGGCGATGCCGATGCGGCGGCGGCGCGACTTTCCGCCCATATAGCCGGCAGCCGCGCCCGCCTGGTGACGTCGTTGCACAATGACCGGCGCGGCCTGCGCGCCAGGGGTTTTGCTGTCGTCGCCGCTTGATACCGGTCACGAAAACGAAAGAACGCCGACGCCATCCGCTTTCGGCCTCGCTTCGCGGACGCCGATGGCGTAAGAGGCGGCCATGGAAAACAACCGATTTGAAACACCCGTGACCGTTAAGTCGGGCACGGAGGGAAGCACTCAGCTCTTGCGTACGGTGCGTGAGGCTTCCGATTACCTGCTCAACAGCTGGCCCGGCAAGCGCAGCCCCAAGCATCGCGAAGCGCTGCAGGCCTGCCATGACGCGCTGGCCGGCGACAAGCCGGCGATGATTGCAAGACGCGCCTTCATCGCCGCCGCGCGCGAGGTCAACGTCTTCGTCAGCGACAAGGCCCCGGCCTGATCACATCGGCCTGATCAGACCGGCATTTTGCCAGGATCCGGCCCGTTTCGCGGGCCGGTGATCCTGTCTTGCCTATTTTTCTGTCTCGGTGTCGGTTTTGGAACTTGCCTCGTTCTCAGGCTCGGCGCGCTCCTTGGCCGCGACCTTGGCGGCGAGCTTCTCCGCCTTCTTGGCGGCCTTCTGCCGGTCGCGCTCTTTGCGTTCCTGACCGTAATTCGGTGGTCGAGCCATATCGTTTCCTTTCGCTGTGCCTGATCCTGCCTAGAAGCATTGGCCGGCAAACACAACAGCGCCGCGAGGGCAGATGCCAGCGGTTCTGGACTTGCGTGATGGCGAACACAATGGTTTAGAAAAGGCTGCGGGACAGTTGCTGGAGCCGCCGCCGACCGATTTCGAATCAAAACGACCGATGGCCACGCTTCAAAGAAACGCACAGAAGCTGATCTACTATGCGCGCAACGCCATGCGCGACATCGCGCCGCCGGTTCTTTTCCGGCGCCGGCTCGGCCGGCTGCTCGATCAGGCCAGGCTTTCCGACGCATCGGTCCGCCAGCGGCTCAATTACTACAACACGCTGCGGGAGCCTTTTAGCCCCAGCCCCGAGGCCGTGCCGGTCAGCCGGCTGCCGTCGGACCGCAGCATGTACTATTACGATCTGAAGGAGTTCACCCGCTATTTCGACCCAGATCTGCGCATCGACCTGGAATTCGGCGACGTCATCGAAGTGCCGAAGATGCCGTCGATCGTCAAGGACCGGCCGATAGCGGGCGACAACGGCAACGGCGTCCTGTTCAAGCTGAACAAGTTCCGTCATTTCTACATGCCGGCCGACGATGTCGCCTTCGCCGACAAGCATCCGCTCGTCGTTTGGCGCGGCGAACTCAACAATCCGATCCGCACCTTGTTGCTGGATGCAGCCCGCAATCTGCCGTTCTGCGATGTCGGCACGCCGAGGGCGACAGCACCTGCGGAATACCGCAAGCCCTATCTCAGCATCGATCAGCAGCGCCGCTACCGCTACATCATCTCGCTCGAAGGCAATGATGTCGCGACCAATCTGAAATGGATCATGAGCTCGAACTCGCTCTGCCTGATGCCGCCGCCGACTTACGAGACCTGGTTCGCCGAGGGGCAGCTCGAGCCCGATGTCCATTATGTGCCGCTGGCGCCCGACTTCAGCGATCTGGCCGAGCGGGTGCATCATCTCGAGCAGCATCCGGCCGAGGCCCAGCGCATCGTTGCGGCGGCCAACGCCTATTGCCGCAAATTCGCCGACGAGCGGGCCGAGCAGGCGATCTGCCTGCTCGTGCTCTACAAATATTTCGTGCTCAGCGGCCAGATCGAGCCCGATCCGCAGGTCTGGCGGTTTATCGCGGGCTAGCGGCTTCCGGCGCCCTTAAGTCAGATGACGCTGCGGTCCATAACCAGATCGGCCGGGCCGAAGCGGTCCTTCGCCGTAAACTGCTGGTGCCAGTAGGGATAGAGCACCGGAGGCCGGCTGACGGCATCGAGACGCTGGCGTTCATCAAAGGACAGCGTCAGGCTCGCCGCGGCGAGATTGTCTTTCAACTGGGCTTCGTTGCGCGCCCCGATCACCAGCGAGCTGACGGCCGGCCGGCCAAGCAGCCAGGCCAGCGCCACCTGGGCCGCCGAAACGCCGCGTGCCGCACCGATATCGACCAGCACGTCGACAATCCGCCACAGCCGATCCTCGTCGCGGATCGGGGGTTCCGACCAGCCGCCGATCTGGCGCGCCGTCGGACTGTCGCGGCGGTATTTTCCCGACAGCAGGCCGCCGGCGAGCGGGCTCCACACCAAAACGCCAAGGCCCTGGTCGACCGAGATCGGCAAGAGCTCATACTCGGCCTCGCGTGCTTCCAGCGTGTAGTGGATCTGCTGGGTGACGAAGCGCGGCTGGTGCTGGCTGTCGCTGATGCCGAGCGCCTTCATGACCTGCCAGCCGGAATAGTTGGAGCAGCCGACATAGCGGATCTTGCCCTGGGCAACCAGCGTGTCGAGCGCGGCGATGGTTTCCTCGAGCGGCGTCGCGCCGTCCCATTCGTGCAGGAAATAGATGTCGATGACATCGGTCCTGAGGCGCTTCAGGCTCTTCTCGCATTCGCGGATCAGATGATGGCGCGACAGGCCTTCGTCATTGGGGCCCTTGCCGATCCGCATGCGCGCTTTGGAGGCGATCAGCACGTCGTTCTTGCGCTTGCCGCCGAGCGCCTCGCCGATGATCTCTTCCGACAGACCGTTGGAATAGACATTGGCGGTGTCGATGAGATTGATGCCGGCATCGATGCAAGTGTCGATGATGCGCGAGGCCTCCGCGAGATCGGAATTGCCGACGGCAGCGAACGGCCCGCTGCCGCCGAAGGTCATGGTTCCCAAGGTCAGCGCCGAAACTTTCAAGCCGGAACGGCCAAGCGTGCGGTATTCCATGTCTGATCCTCGTAGTTTTGGTGGGGAGGCGGTTTTAGCAGGAAAGGGCGGGGAAGCCCGAACGGGTCCGCTATTTGTAGGACAATTTGAGCGGCTTGTCGCCATGCCAGGGCGCTGGATCGGCAATGCCTCGCTGCTTTGCAGTGAAGACCGGCTGGCCGGCGGCTTGCAATAAAACCGTCATTGCCGGCCTATATCAAGTCGGCTCAGGGTTTCATGTCAGCCGGCAAGCGGAGCAGTGGAAATGAATGAGCTAAAGCAGAATTCTGCGGCCAGGGATTGGCTGGAAGCCGAACTCGCCGACACGCTCGACGAGGACTATGAGCTGGAAATCTCGGAGCCGGCGCTGTCGTTGGAGATCGCCAAGATCTACAAGAACGCGCATCCGCCGTCGATCGATCGCATGCAGTATTTCCGCGACCTGATCGGCTTGCAGTCGGAACTGATCAAGCTGCAGTCCTGGGTTGCCTACCACAAGAAGAAGCTAGTGGTGGTTTTCGAGGGCCGCGATTCCGCCGGCAAGGGCGGCGTCATCAAGCGCATCACCCAGCGCCTCAACCCGCGCATCTGCCGCGTCGTGGCGCTGCCGGCGCCGACCGAGCGCGAAAAGTCACAATGGTATTTCCAGCGCTACGTGCCGCATCTGCCGGCCGGCGGCGAGATCGTGCTGTTCGACCGCTCCTGGTACAACCGCTCCGGCGTCGAGCGGGTGATGGGCTTTGCCGAACCCGATCAGGTCGAAGAGTTCTTCCGCGACGTGCCGGAGTTCGAGCGCATGCTGGTCCGCTCCGGCGTCACGCTGGTCAAATACTGGTTCTCGATCACCGACGAGGAACAGCAGATGCGCTTCATGATGCGCATCCACGATCCGATGAAGCAGTGGAAGCTGTCGCCGATGGACCTGCAGTCGCGCGTGCGCTGGGAGCAGTACACCAAGGCCAAGGAAGAGACGTTTGCCCGCACCAACATCCCAGAGGCACCGTGGTACATCGTCGAAGGCAACAAGAAGCGGGCGCGGCTGAACTGCATCGACCATCTCCTCAAACAGCTGCCCTATGAGGACGTGCCGCACGAAGAAATCACGCTGCCCGAGCGGGTGTTCAACCCGGAGTACGAGCGCCAGGTCCTGCCGCGCGAGCTTTACGTGCCGGAGAAGTATTGAGCACTTTTCCTTCTCCCCGTTTCACGGGGAGAAGGTGCCCGAAGGGCGGATGAGGGGCAGCGCCGGCATCGGCGAATTCAGAGTCGTCGGACGCTGCTAACCTCCAAAAGCAGCGCTGCCCCTCATTGCCTGCCGGGCATTTCTCCCCGTAGAACGGGGAGAAAGAAGCCTGCGCCTATCACTTCGCCACTACACCCGCTTGATCGTCACATGCGTGGCGAGCGCTGTCGCCACCTGCTCGGTGCACTGGTAACCCAGCTTCAGCATATCCAGCCCGGCAAACAGGCTCTCGCCCCTCCCGAGCAACACCGGCGACACCGCCAGATGCAACTCGTCGATGAGCTTCTCTTGCAGATATTGCCGGATGGTGGAAACGCCGCCGCCGACGCGGACATCCTTGCCGCCGGCCGCGGCCTTTGCTTGTTCGAGCGCGGCGTGGATGCCGCCGGCAACGAAGTGGAAAACGGTGCCGCCTTCCATCACAATGGGGTCGCGCTTGTAGTGGGTCAGCACGAAGGTCGGCACGTGATAGGGCGGGTTGTCGCCCCACCAGCCTTTCCAGCTCTCGTCTGGCCATTCGCCGCGGATTGGGCCGAACATGTTGCGGCCGAGGATCCAGGCGCCGACATTGTCGAAGCTGCGGACAGTGAACCGGTCGTCCACATCGGTGGTGCCGCCATCCTTGCCGACCATCTCGTGGAAGGTGCGGGTGCCGGTCATCCATTTGTGCAAATGTTCGCCGCCAACGCCGAGCGGATCTTGCAGGTCCTGGTCAGGACCGGCGCCGAAACCGTCGAGCGACAAGGTGAAGGCATTGACGCGAAGTTTGGACATGGGGACTCCCTTTCGGTGACCAGTTGTGATTTGCAATCAGTATTCAAACTGATTGCATTTTGCAACTAATATTTTTAGAGGCAAGCCGATCTGTGGAATGCGCAGGGACCTCAAGCCGCCACGCGCTTCGGCATCACCGCAAACGGGCTGAGCCCAAGCCAGATCTGCATCTTGCCGGCGACGTCGAGATCGCCGGTCAGGATGATCTTGTCGCGTTCCTTGTGAACTGTCGTCAGCCCCATCCAGATCGAGGTCATGGTGCACAGATCGGTCGAGACGTAGAGATCGACGTCGAAGCCCGGATCGTACCAGCAAAGATCGACCTCGCCCTGCTTTTCGACGATCAGCCACCACGATCGTTTTGACGCCGGCAGGTCATGGTACAGGAATTGTATCACGGTGCGCCCGTCCGGCAGCGGACTGGGGTTCAGATTGCGCCGCATGTCCCACATCAGCAGCGACGGATCGAGGTTTTTGAGCGACAGCCTGGCCTCGACCCATTTCTGGCCCCAAAACCCCATCGCCTCGACAACCGGGCGCAAATCCCGGCCCGCCTCGGTCAGCCGGTATTCGAACACGCCCTTCTCGGTCGCGATCTCGGTCCGCTCGACGATGCCTCCCGCTTCGAGATCCCTAAGCCGTTGCGACAGAAGGGTTGGCGACATTTTCGGCACGCCGCGGCGCAAATCGTTGAAGCGGGTCGATCCCGCCACCAGTTCGCGCAGCAGCACCATGGTCCAGCGTGTGCAGAGCAGCTCGGCGGCCATGGAGAGCGGGCAGAATTGCTTGTAACCGGCTTGTGTCATGTGGTGAGCTCCAAAAGATGTTGCCGGACCTTATTCAGAAAACCTGAGTTCAGCCAGTACAGAAGCTGTACTGGCACCCCCGGTACAGTTCTGTGACTGGAGCGGTCCGGCGCCGCCATGCGAGGCAGCGGTCACGTCACCGGGCAGTCCGGTGCCGATCCATGAGGAGTTGGACAATGACCGCTTACGTGATCGCAGACATCAAGGTGAAGGACGACAAATGGGTGCCGGCCTATGCCGCTTCGGTGCATGACCTCGTCCACAAGCATGGCGGCAAGTATCTCGCCCGCAGCGGCAATGTGAAGACGCTGGAGGGCAAGCCGCTCGACACCAGCCTGATCGCCATCATGGCGTTTCCGTCGGCAAAGGCAGCCGAGGCCTTCACCAACGATCCGCAATACGCCCCGTTTGTGGCGGAGCGCCGGAAGGGCAGCGACAGCCGCTTCCAGCTGATCGACGATACCGATCTCGCCGGAACGATTCCTTATTTGCCAAAGGCGTGAGGAAAAGCCGGAACCCGGAAAGTCCGGGTTCCGGCTAGCCCTTCAGCATTTGCGCCACTTCGGGCGCGAAGCAGGTGGACGGGTACTCTCACGCGATTTAGTCTTGAACTCGAAAGTCGGTAGACTGAGCAGGCGCGCACGTGACCATTATTTCACTCATTGCAAAACTGTTTGCCAACCGGAACCGCCCGCAGAATAGGCCAGCTCAAGTCCCAGAGCGGGTTTTCCGCAAAGAGGCGAAATTCAAGAAACATGGAAAATTCTTCCAGATCGGACCGACATATCGCGGCGGGTCCCATTGTCTTCAGCTGGAAAACGCCCAAGCTTTGGTGCCGCCATCCCGCATACTGCTCGGGCCGACGGAGTTTGGGGGATACGGCTTTCCTGAGTACCCGGAGACGCCCAGGCTACGGCCTGAAGCGACAGACTATTGCAGGCCACCAAAAGACTTAGAAGATTTTCATTGTTACTGGCTTGTATCCGAGCGCCTGAAGGACGTTCTGCAGTCAGTCGACCCCGATGGGGTCGTGTTTAACGACTGCGACGTATTCTATTTGAGCGGAAAGCCGATCGAACCAAAGCACTACCTTTGCGACATCGTTCGCAAGATTGATGCCGTGGATCTCGAATCGTCGAAGTTTAGGCTTTTGATCGGCGAGAATGGAGGCGTCCACTACGACCGCGCCGGAGGCGCGTGCTTCTATTTCAAGGAGGAGATTGTTGGCGATGCGCATATCTTCAAACAGAAGAACATGGGCATCGTCATTTGCACCGCCAAATTGAGAGAAGCCTGTGTCGAAGCAGGCATCAAGAATCCCGACGTGTTCCAAGACATGTCGGTTTGCGGGCGTGGTCGGCTGGACTTCGAAACAAGAAATGTCAAAGAGAGTTATGTGCTGGAGTGAATTTATCCCTTCAGCATTTGCGCCACTTCCGGCGCGAAGTAGGTCAGAATGCCGTCGCAGCCGGCGCGCTTGAAGGCGAGCAGGCTCTCCAGCATTGCCTTTTCGCCGTCGATCCAGCCATTGGCGGCCGCCGCCTTGATCATCGAATATTCGCCTGACACCTGGTAGGCGAAGGTCGGCATCTGGAACTCGTCCTTCAGCCGGCGGATGATGTCGAGATAGGGCAGGCCGGGCTTGACCATCAGCATGTCGGCGCCCTCGGCGATATCCTGCTCGGCCTCGCGCACCGCTTCGTCGGAATTGGCGTGGTCGAGATAGTAGGTCTTCTTGTCGCCCTTGAGCAGGCCCGCGGTGCCGACCGCCTCGCGGTAGGGGCCGTAGAAGGCGGAGGCGAATTTCGTCGCATAGGACATGATCGCCACATCCGAAAAACCGTTGGCGTCGAGTGCGTCGCGGATGGCGCCGATGCGGCCGTCCATCATGTCGGACGGCGCGATGATGTCGGCGCCGGCCGCTGCCTGGATGACGGCCGCGGCGGTCACCTGTTCCACCGTCTCGTCATTGACGATGATGCCGTCGCGCAAGATGCCGTCATGGCCGTGCGAGGTGAACGGATCGAGCGCGGCATCGGTGATGATGCCGATCTCCGGCACCGCGTCCTTGATGGCGCGGGTTGCGCGGTTGATGATGTTTTCCGGGTCGAGGATGTGCGATCCCGTCAGGTCGCGCAGGCTGAGTTCAACATTGGGGAAGGTGGCGATCGCCGGAATGCCGAGCTTAGCGGCCCGCTCGGCCTCCTTGACGGCGAGGTCCAGCGACAGGCGGAATACGCCGGGCATGGCGGCGATCGGCTCGCGCGTGTTCTTGCCGTCGATGACGAAGATCGGCCAGATCAGATCGTTCACCGTAAGCCGGTTTTCCTGCACCAGGCGGCGCGACCAGTCGGCCTTGCGCATGCGCCGCAAGCGGCGGCTGCCGGTGATCTCGTCGACGCTGCGCGCACCGCCGGGCTTTGCCGGCGCGAATTTGTTGCTCGTCGCGGGGGTGAATTTGTTCATCGCAAAAACTCCGGGTCGAGGCGGCTTTTACCACGAGGCCTTGCCGCTGACCAATGCGACACGATTGTGCCAGTCGATAACGCGCTGCTTACGGCTTCGGCGGCCACGCCAGTTCTGGGCCGGTTTTGAAGAACGACACATTGTTGGTGAAGGTGCTCTCCGGGGCGAGCCGGATCAGGCGCCCGTCCGGATGGCCGATGTCGGCGACATTGTCGATGAACCAGCGGTTCCAGGTCGCCTCCGGGCCGAGATATTTGTGCAGCAGCCGTTTGAAGCGGTTCGGCGCCATCGCTTCTATGGTGGCGACGCCGCGCAGGCCGAGATGCAGCAGGATGCCGGCCTCATTGTCGAAATGGACGATCTCCACGGCGCAGCGCGGGTCACGTTCGAGGTGTTTGACAGCACTTGCGCCGGTCGAGCCGAGTAGCCAGATCGCAGCGTCCTCCCAGATGAACCACATCGGCGCGTTGCGCGGCGCGCCGTCAGCGGTCACGGTCGCCAGATTGGCCATCAGCGGGCGGCTGAGAACATCATCCGGGTCGAACTTTTTCGGCATCTCCCAGCCATGGCTCGGCGCTGCGGTTTCATGCGTCATGCGTTTGTCCCTGCATCAGAAGAAAGGCTGTTTTGCCCGGCAATTTTGCGCGCATTTCTGTCGGAGGCACAGCACGGTCGCGTTGCCTTGCGAAAATCCAAACCGCGCCCGCCGGTTGACGCACCCATGCGCCACCTTTAGCACTTCAGTCCCGCAGGCGCGGGGAGGGATTCTCTGACGATGGACTTTGGCGGCGGCGACGAGATCCGCTTCGAACGGTTGGGCAAGGCAGGCGTCGTCACGCTGACGCGGCCGCAGGCGCTCAATGCGCTGACACATCGCATGATCAAGGCGCTGGACAAGGCGCTCGACGCTTTTGAACGCGATACCGGCGTCGATGTCGTCGTCGTCAAGGCCGAGGGCAGAGCGTTTTGCGCCGGCGGCGACATCATGCACGTCTACGAGGCCCGCGCCGGGAAGCCGCCGGTCGAGTTCTTCGCCGACGAATACCGGCTCAACGCCCGCATCAACAGTTACAAAAAGCCCTATGTCGCGCTGATCGACGGGATCGTGATGGGCGGGGGCGTCGGCATCTCTTTCCACGGCTCGCAGCGCGTGCTGACCGAGAACGCCCAGTTCGCCATGCCCGAAGTCGGCATCGGTTTCTTCCCCGACGTGGGCGGCAGCCATCTGCTGCCCGACCTTGGCGGCAGCTTCGGCATGTATCTGGCGCTGACCGGCAACCGCATTCGCTATGGCGATGCGCTGTGGTCGGGCCTGGCCACCCACACCATCAAGGCCGCCGACCAGGCTGCCTTTCTCGACCGGCTCTGCGCCAATGGCGATCCGGAATCGGTGCTGCGCGGCTTCTTCGTGCCGGCCCGGCGCGAAACCGCCCAGCCGGTGCTGGAAGCCATCGCCCGGCATTTTTCCCAACCGTCGCTCGCCGAAATCCTTGAGAGCCTGGAGCGGGCGGCAGGCGCCGACGAGTTTGCCGCCAAGACGCTGGCCACCATCCGCACCCGCTCGCCGACCAGCCTCAATGTCGCGTGGCGCCAGATCAGCGCCGGGCTGACGCTGTCGATGGAAGCCTGCATGAAGATGGAGTTCCGTATCCTCAACCGAATGCTGGCCGGCCACGACTTCTATGAAGGCATCCGCGCCGTCCTCGTCGACAAGGGTTCGACGCCGCAGTGGCGGCCGGCAAGCCTGGCCGAGGTCGACGCTGCTTCGGTGGACGCCTATTTCGCGCCGCTCGAACGGGAGCTCGAACTGTGAGCGAGGTCACGTCGCGGCGTATCGTGCTGCAGCCCTCGGGCGTCGAGATCATCTTCGCCTGGTTCCAGCGCGTCATAGCGGGCTACTGCCTGCTGTTCGGCATCCTGTACTGGATCCGGCTGATCGGCTTTTATCCCGGCCCGCTGTGGCGCTTCGACCTGATGCCGGTGCACTGGCAGGTCGTGGCGGTGATGCTGGCCGTGTTCTTCCCCTTCGCCGCCGCCGGCCTGTGGATGCTGGCGTCATGGGGCCCGGTGATCTGGTTCATCTGCGCGGTGACCGAGACCATCATGTATGCCGGCTTCCCCGATCTCTACGGCCACCGGCCGCTGATCGTCTTCTCGCATGCCGCGGTGGCGCTGCTCTACATCGCCTTCCGCGTCGTTATCTGGATGCGCAAGCGCCCCGCGCGCGCCTGAAACGCCGCCCCGCAGCCATTCGCTAAATCTTTAGGTTAATTATCCTTGCTCGGGTGACCGTTCGTTAAGCGTCTTGCGAAACCTATTACCGGTAAGCTCTTGTTAGCCCTAGCGTTTAAGTCGAATTTTATGAGTATTCGATAGTGTCGCAATCAAGGTGAAAAACAAAAAATCACCAGGGCGACAAACGAGAGGCAAAGACAATGATCAATTCGCGTCCGGCGGCGAAGACCGCCAACGTATCCGACGATCGCCGCGAGGCTATCCGTTCGCTTTACATGGAATCGCTGCAGCTGGTGGAGCGTTTGCATCGCCGTCTGCTTGACGTGATCAAGGACGAGTTCGACCGCAACGGCCGTTCCGACATCAATGCCATCCAGGCGCTGCTTCTGTTCAATATCGGCAATTCCGAATTGACCGCCGGCGAGCTGCGCTCGCGTGGCTACTATCTCGGCTCGAACGTCTCCTACAATCTGAAGAAGCTGGTCGATCTCGGCTTCATCAACCACCAGCGCTCGCGCATCGACCGCCGTTCGGTCCGCGTTTCGCTGACGCCGAAGGGCAATGAAGTGGCGGAAGTCGTCGCCGGTCTCTATGAGCGCCATGTCGGCTCGATCGAACAGGTCGGCGGCATCAACAGCGAAGAGTTCAAGCAGATGAACCGCGCGCTGCAGCGCCTCGACCGCTTCTGGAACGACACCATCGCCTACCGGATGTAATCAGCGGGCATTGAATAGCAGCTGCGCCGGAAGAAGCGCGGCCGGAGGAAAGTCTCAGCCAACAGGCCGGTGCCGAAAAGCACCGGCCTTTTCTTTTCGAGCCGCCAGCGCTTCCAAATTCGGCGTAAGCCACGTTGCCGCCATATTCGCGGTGGAAGCGGGGATGCGGGTGATGCGGCGGCGAAAGCTGTTCGCGCGCCTGTAATGTCGCATCGCGGTCCGCTTTTCACGGCTCAGTGATGCAGGTCATGGTTGGCTAATTGTTAACAGTGCCAACTTTAGAGTGCGGGCGATATCGCCCAAGATCGAGCACGTAGCCGAACGCTGCAACAGCCAAACGCTAGAAGCCAAACACGACAAGAATGTCTGGAACGTCCATGAGAACCAGCCGCCGCCTTTTCCTTTCCGGAGCTTCCGCGCTCGCCGTTGCCATGGTTGCCAATGCCGCCAGCGCGCAGGATGTGATCGACGATATCCTGAAATCGTCGGGCCGCGGCAATTGGGACGACCAGTTCGATGCCCGCGCCTCGGAGGGCGGCAAGGTCGCCTCGACGCTGCCGATCTTCAGCCTGCAGACGGTCGCCTTCACCGAACAGGCGGTGGCGCAGTATCAGAACATCGTCGCCCAGGGCGGCTGGGGCGAGGTGCCGGCGACCAAGAAGCTGCAGCTTGGCGTCGACGATCCGGACGTGGTGCCGCTGCGCAAGCGGCTGATGGTTTCGGGCGACCTGGCGCAGAGCGCCGGCATTTCGACATCGTTCGATTCCTACGTCGACGCCGCGGTCAAGCGCTTCCAGGCGCGCCATGGCCTGCCGGCCGACGGCGCCATGGGCAAATACACCTACGCCGCGATGAACGTTTCGGCGCAGATCCGCCTCGGTCAGTTGCAGACCAACCTGGAGCGCCTGCGCGAAAAGGCCGGCACGCTGGGCAGCCGTTATGTGCTGGTCGATATCCCGGCGGCACAGATCGAGGCGGTCGAGAACGATCGCGTCGTGCTGCGCCACACCGCAATCGTCGGCAAGATCGACCGCCAGACCCCGGTGGTCAATTCCAAGATCAACGAGATCATCGTCAATCCTTACTGGAACGCGCCGGTCTCGATCGTGCGCAAGGACATCATTCCGCTGATGCGGAAGAACCCCGACTATCTCAAGGACAGCCACATCCGGCTGTTTGCGCCTGATGGCAGCGAAGTCGATCCGATGACTGTCGACTGGTCGACGGATGATGCCGCAAAATACCGCTTCCGCCAGGATCCGGGTTCCGGCAACGCCATGGCCTCGGTGAAGATCAACTTCCCCAGCCCCGACGGCGTCTACATGCACGATACGCCGCAGCAAAGCCTGTTCGGCAAGATGATGCGCTTCGATTCCTCGGGCTGCGTGCGTGTCCAGAACGTGCGCGACCTCGTCACATGGATCCTGCGCGACACACCCGGCTGGGACCGCCAGCATTTCGAGGCGACCATCAAGACCGGCGAGAACACGCCGGTGCAGGTCGTCAACCCGGTTCCGGTCCACTTCCTCTATGTGTCGGCCTGGTCGACGGGTCCGGGCGTCGTGCAGTTCCGCGACGACGTCTACGCGCTCGATGGCGCCAGCGAACTGCAGATCACCTCTTCGCTCTAAGCGGCTGATCTCCTTCAGGAAAGGCCACCGCAAGGTGGCCTTTTCCGTTCGACATCCCAACAGAAGAAGACTGGTGGCCGCCAGCCATGCAGGCCATGAACACTGCCGGACGTTGCGCCGCAGGCCCATCTGGACGGACTAACGGCAATTGCGCATGGTCCTCAAAACAGCCGGAATCGCGCCATGCAGGTCGCAATCTTCATCCTCGCCGTGCTGGTCTTCGTCGCTCTTTCCGGCGCACTGGTGCGGTTGGTTCGGGTGCCGCTGCCGGTGCTGCAGATTGCCATCGGCGCCGCGCTCGCCTGGCCGGTGAAAGGCATCCATGTCGAGATCGACCCCGAACTCTTCCTGCTGGTGTTCATTCCGCCGCTTTTGTTCGGCGATGCGTATGGAGCGCCCAAACGCGAGCTGATCGCGCTGCGCGGACCGATCCTCGATCTGGCCATCGGGCTGGTCTTCTTTATCATTGTCGGCTTCGGTTATGCCTTGCACTGGTTGGTGCCGAGCATCCCGCTGGTCGTCGCCTTCGCGCTCGCTGCCGTGCTGTCCCCGACCGACGCCGTGGCGGTGTCCTCGATCGTCGACAGAAGCCTGGTGCCGGCGCGGCTGATGCATATTCTGGAAGGCGAGGCGCTGCTCAACGACGCCTCGGGCCTGGTCATGTTCCGCTTCGCCGTCGCCGCCGCCGTGACCGGCAGCTTTTCCTTCGCCGATGCATCGCTGAGCTTCGTTTATGCCGTCGGCATCGGCATCCTGGCCGGCATCGCCGCGTTGTTCATCGCCGCCAGGCTCCTGCAGCTTCTGAATCGCATCGGCGGCGTTCCGGCCGAGGCGCAGGTTCTGGTCATGGTCCTGCTGCCCTTCATTGCCTATCTCGTCGCCGAACATCTGCATGCCTCAGGCATTCTGGCGGCGGTCACCGCCGGGCTTTTGACCGGCGGCTCCGGCGTCTTCCGCTTCCTCGGCGTCTCGGCGCGCATGCAGACGATCTCGCTGTGGACGACCTTGTCCTTCGTCTACAATGGCGCGCTGTTCATCGTGCTCGGCATGCAGCTTCCCGAAATCATTCGCCGCGTGCCGCCCGAACTGACTGGCCATTACCCGATCATCCAGCCGGTCGCGACGGTGATTGCGCTGACGCTGTGCCTGATCGCGCTGCGCTTCCTCTGGATCTGGGTCGGCGACATCGCGGCAGGCCTCAAGGCAAAATGGGGAAAGCGCAAGGCCGAGCCGTTCGGGATGCGTGTGCGGCTTGCCGGCTCGGTGGCGGGCGTGCGCGGCGCGATCACGCTGGCCGGCATCCTGTCGCTCCCGCTCGCCATGCCGGACGGCTCGCCTTTTCCCGCGCGCGACCTGGTGATCTTCCTCGCCGCCGGCGTCATCATCTGTTCGCTCGCCATCGCCAGCGTGGCGCTGCCGAAGATAGCGCGCGGGCTGGTCGAGCCGGGCGAGGATGGCAGCGCCATCGAGGAGCGTCTCGCCCGCATCGGCGCCGCCAAGGCGGCCATCGCCCGCATCGAAAGCATGGCGGGCGCGAGCTACGACGACCAGGGCGAGGTGCCCGGCGCCAGGCTTGCCGCCGCCGAAAACATCGTCGCCGGCTACCGGCGCCGCATCGCCACCTCGGACGAGGCCGACGACGCCCGGGCGGAGGCCCGCGAAGCCGGGCGGCTGGAGCTCGAAATGCGGCTTGCCGGCATCGAGGCCGAGCGCATCGCCGTGCGCGACATGTTAAGCAGCGGCGCGATCAACGACCATACGGCGCGGGCGCTGTTTACCGAGATCACGCTCACCGAAGCCTTGCTGCAGGGGCGGCAGGAGCGAAAATAGTGGGTCAGGGCCGCTCTGGCGCAATCCGGCCAGCAAATTTCGCGCTGCAAACGTGGCGAGGCGAAAACAACTGTGTTAATGGCGCGGCAATGCATGTCGCCCGGAACCGTGCAGCGGTTTCGGGGCAACGATATGCATAGATAAATGCCCCGAAGCGAAGGATTTCAGGCCATGGCAACTGCAGCGGCAGCGTCGAACAAATTCGAATCCTTCTTCGAAACCACGCTGGAAGATGCCGATCCGGAGATCTTCGGCTCGATCCGCAACGAGCTTGGCCGCCAGCGTCACGAGATCGAGCTGATCGCCTCGGAAAACATCGTTTCGCGCGCCGTGCTCGAGGCGCAGGGCTCGATCATGACCAACAAATACGCCGAGGGTTATCCGGGCAAGCGCTATTATGGCGGCTGCCAGTTCGTCGACGTCGCCGAGGAACTCGCTATCGAGCGCGCCAAAAAGCTATTCGGCTGCAACTTCGCCAATGTCCAGCCGAATTCCGGCAGCCAGATGAACCAGGCGGTCTTCCTGGCGCTCTTGCAGCCCGGCGATACCTTCATGGGCCTCGATCTGAACTCCGGCGGCCACCTGACGCACGGCTCGCCCGTCAACATGAGCGGCAAATGGTTCAAGGTCGTTTCCTACGGCGTGCGCAAGGACGACCATCTGCTCGACATGGACGCGATCGAAAAGACCGCGCATGAGACCAAGCCGAAGCTGATCCTGGCCGGCGGCACCGCCTATTCGCGCATCTGGGACTGGAAGCGCTTTCGCGAGATCGCCGATGCGGTCGGCGCCTATCTGATGGTCGACATGGCCCATATCGCCGGCCTGGTTGCCGGCGGCGTGCATCCGTCACCGCTGCCGCACGCCCATGTCGTGACCACGACCACGCACAAATCGTTGCGAGGCCCGCGCGGCGGCATGATCCTGTGCAATGACGAGGACATCGCCAAGAAGATGAACTCGGCGGTTTTCCCCGGCCTGCAGGGCGGCCCGCTGATGCATGTCATCGCCGCCAAGGCGGTCGCCTTCGGCGAGGCGCTGAAGCCGAGCTTCAAGCTCTATGCCGAGAGTGTCGCCGCCAACGCGAAGGCGCTGGCGTCGAGCCTCAAGGAAACCGGCCTCGACATCGTCTCCGGCGGCACCGACAACCATCTGATGCTCGTCGATCTCAGGCCCAAGAACGCCACCGGCAAGCGCGCCGAGGCAGCGCTCGGCCGCGCCAACATCACCTGCAACAAGAACGGCATCCCGTTCGATCCGGAAAAGCCTTTCGTCACCTCGGGCGTGCGTCTGGGCACGCCGGCCGGCACCACGCGCGGCTTCGGCCAGGCCGAGTTCCGCGAGATTGGCAAGTTGATCGCCGAGGTGCTGGACGGGCTGAAGGTCGCCAATTCCGACGAAGGCAATGCGGCTGTGGAAGCAGCCGTGAAGGCCAAGGTCGTGGCGCTGACCGATCGTTTCCCGCTCTATCCCTATCTCGGTTGACCGCCAGCGGCGCATCGTCTTTTATCCCGCGCTCTGCGCCGCTTGCTGTCCGGGCGGCGCGGCCTGTGGAGATCTGACGATGCGCATGTTCCATCCTGCCGTTCTGGCCTTCCTCGGCTTGCTTGCCACCTTCACTGTGTCGTGCGCGATCGCCGAGGAGCAGACGCAGCCGGGCACGGATATCCCGGCCACCAGCACCTTTGGCAGGTGGACCACGATCATCGATGCGCTCGACACCGGCCAGGATTCGCACAAGACCTGTGCGGCCTCGACAGCCTTTGTCGACGGCAACGGCAATGCCGGCACGCTGACGCTTTCGATCTCGACTGGCGACGCCCTGCCGCCCGATGCCTATCCGGCGATCATGTTCACCATCGCCAACAAGGAGCTGCCGACCGGCAAGAAGATCGCCGCGACCTTTGGCGACCCCGGCGTCAAGGTTTCCGCGACCGTCTATTCCAATGATGCCGGCCGCCCGAGCTGGACCGTCGACAACCAGGCCAAGACCAGTCTCGCTTTGTTGCGGGCCATGCGCCAGGTCATCTCGCTCGATGTGACGTTCGGCAAGCAGGCTGTCGCCAGCATCCCGATGGATGGCTTCACCAAGGCCTACCGCAACCTCGGAACGTCCTGCGGCTTCCCGACCAAGGACGTCGCCCCCTGACATATCTGGCGCGGCTGGCAATTTTCCTCCCGCCTCGCTATCTCTGAGGGCGCGAGCGGCCGTTGCCGAACCTTTGCCGTCCCGGCAAAAACCTCTAAGCCTATCGTTCCGCCAGAATCGCCAACCCGAAGGCTCTCCATGCGCTGTCCCTATTGCCAGTCCGAAGATACGCAGGTGAAGGATTCGCGCCCCGCCGAGGATGGCGCCGCGATCCGCCGGCGGCGCGTTTGCCCCGATTGCGGTGGCCGTTTCACCACCTTCGAGCGCGTCCAGTTGCGGGACCTCGTGGTGGTCAAGAAGTCCGGCAGAAAGGTGCCGTTCGACCGCGACAAGCTCTTGCGTTCGGTGGAGATCGCGGTGCGCAAGCGCAATGTCGATCCCGAGCGCATCGACCGCGCCGTCACCGGCATCGTGCGCCAGCTCGAAAGCTCCGGCGAGACGGAAATCGCCTCGGGCGAGGTCGGCCGGCTCGTGATGGAAGCGCTGAAGTCGCTCGACGACGTCGCCTATGTCCGCTTCGCCTCTGTCTATCGCAATTTCCGCGAGGCCAAGGATTTCCACGATGTGCTGGGTGAGCTCAAAGGTGACGAACTCAAAGGCGACGAGCTGAAGAGCGAAGAGGACGCCGGCTGAGCATGGCAAGCCAAACGTCAGGGAAGGCCGATCAGCAGGCCCTCGATCGCCGCTTCATGGCCGCGGCGCTGCGGCTGTCGCGGAAAAATGCCGGCCGCACCTCCACCAACCCTTCCGTCGGCACCATAATCGTTCGCGACGATGGCGCCGGCCCGATGATCGTCGGCACCGGCGTCACCGCTGTTGGCGGCCGGCCGCATGCCGAGACCGAAGCGCTGGCTGAAGCCGGCGAGTTGGCGCGCGGTGCCACCGCCTATGTCACGCTGGAGCCCTGCGCCCACCATGGCCGCACGCCGCCTTGCGCCAACGCGCTGGTCAATGCCGGAGTGGCGCGGGTGGTAGGCGCTGCCAGCGATCCCGATCCGCGCGTCTCCGGCAAAGGCTACGCCATCCTGCGCGCCGCCGGCATCGAAGTGGTCGAAAAGGTGCTGGTCGAGGAAGCCGCCGGGCAGATGGCCGGCTATTTGATTCGATCCCTAAAAAAGCGCCCGGAAGTGACTCTGAAGCTTGCGCTTTCCAGCGACGGCAAGATCGGCAGGTATGGCGCCGGCCAGGTTGCGATCACCGGCGATGTCGCCCGCCGCGAAGTCTATCTGATGCGCGCCGAAGCCGATGGCATACTGGTCGGCATCGGCACGGCGCTGGAGGATGATCCCGCGCTCACCGTGCGGCTGCCGGGGCTGGAGAACCGCTCGCCGGCGCGCATCGTGCTCGACCGCCAGATCAGGCTGCCCGAAGCCTCGAAGCTGGTCTCCGGCATCGACCGGGTGCCGCTCTATATCGCCGCGAGCCTGGAGGCTGATCCGCTACGGCGGTCGGTGCTGGAGCGTGCCGGCGTGCGCTTCATCGGCACCGAAACCCATGAAGGCGGCGTGGCCTTGCCGGAACTGCTCGAGGATCTCGGCGCGCTCGGCATGGCCAGCGTTCTGGTCGAAGGCGGCGCCAAGGTGGCCAGCGCCTTCCTCGCCGAAGGACTGATCGACCGCATCGTGCTGTTCCAGGGACCGGAAGCGATCGGCGAGGGCGGCATTGCATCGCCCATCGACGCCAACCATATCCCGGCAGGCTTCCGCAAATTGCGCGAGATGCGCTTCGCGGAAGACAGCTATGCCGAATGGGTGAGAGATATCTGAAATGTTCACTGGAATTGTCACCGATATCGGCACCGTCGCGGCCGTCAAGCCGCTGAGCGAAGGCGTCGGCCTGCGCATCGACACCGCCTATGACCCCGCGACGATCGCCATCGGTGCCTCGATCTCCTGCGGCGGCGTCTGCCTGACGGTGACGGCGCTGCCAGATGGCGGGTCCAACGCACGCTGGTTCGAGGTCGAAGCCTGGGAAGAGGCCCTCAGGCTGACCACGGCGTCGGGCTGGAAATCAGGCACCAGGGTCAATCTCGAGCGGGCACTGAAGATCGGCGACGAACTCGGCGGGCACATCGTGTCGGGCCATGTCGACGGCATGGCCGAAATCATCGAGCGCAAGGATGAAGGCGATGCCGTTCGCTTCACGCTGGAGGCGCCGCGCGAACTGGCAAAATTCATTGCCCCAAAAGGCTCCGTCGCACTCGACGGCACCTCGCTTACCGTCAACAAGGTCGAAGGCGCCCGTTTCGACGTGCTGTTGATCCACCATTCGCTGACCGTGACGACCTGGGGCGAGCGCAAGGTGGGCGACAAGGTCAACCTCGAGATCGACACCATGGCCCGCTACGCCGCGCGACTGGTCGAGGCGGCGAAAGAGGGGCTTTGATGGGCATGCAATGCTCCGGTCTCGACTTAATCATATTTAATCGCTATGATTTGAGTTGATTAACCGAGGTTCCTGATGGAAACCAAAGTAATTACCGCGCATGTGCCGCTGCCGCTGGCGGAAAGAGTAGACCAACTGGCCGCCCGCCTTGAGCGTCCGCGTGGATGGATCGTCAAGCAAGCCCTTTCCGCTTGGGTCGATATGGAGGAAGAGCGTCGGCGGCTCACCCTCGAAGCTCTGGCCGATGTGGATGCCGGTCGGGTTATCGACCATCAAACCGTCCAAGCATGGGCCGAGAGCCTTGGTAGCGAAAAGCCATTGCCGGCGCCACGTTGATGGAGCTGAAGTGGGCCAGCAAGGCTCTGTCCGATCTGGTTCGGCTTCACGATTTTCTTGCGCCTGTAAATAGCCAAGCAGCCGAACGGGTGATGGTGGGTAATTATGAACTGCGGTATGAGATTCACGAATCGATTATCTACGTGCTGCGTCTGTGGCACACGCGAGAGGGCCGGTAGGGCTTTGGGCCACCGTCCGGAAATTGGGCTGGCCCTTCGGACAAAGCTTGCGAATGCGGCCGCTTCGGCCTAAGTCACCGGCTACCCCCGGAGACATTTATGGCTGGCACATCCCAACACGGCAAAGCGTTCATTCGCCCGAAGAAGAAGGCCCACCTTCTGATCATCGAGGCGCGCTTTCATGACGACCTTGCCGACGCGCTGCTCGACGGCGCGACGACAGCACTCGACGAAGCCGGCGTGACCTATGACGTCGTCACCGTTCCCGGTTCGCTGGAAATTCCAGCAGTGATCACTTTTGCGCTCGAGGGCATGGGCGAGGGCGGCAAGGACTTTGATGGTTTTGTCGCGCTCGGCACCATCGTTCGTGGCGACACCTATCATTTCGACATCGTCGCCAATGAATCGAGCCGCGCGCTGATGGATCTCTCGGTGCAGGAAGCGATTGCGATCGGCAACGGCATCCTGACCACCGAGAACGACGCGCAGGCCTGGACGCGCGCCAAGCGCTCGGAGGGCGACAAGGGCGGCTTTGCCGCGCGCGCGGCGCTGACCATGATCGCGCTCAAGGAGAAGCTGGGAGCGCAATCGTGAGCGAACCCGCTTCGCCCGGCCAGCCCGCGACACGCCATGCCAATAAGCGTGGCGCCGCCCGTCTGGCCGCCGTGCAGGCGCTTTACCAGATGGACGTTGCCGGCAGCGGCGTCTTCGAGATCACCGCCGAATACGAGGCGTTCCGGCTCGGCAAGGAAGTCGACGGCGCGCTTTATCGCGAGGCCGACGCGCAATGGTTTCGCGCCATCCTGGCCGGCGTCGTCGAGAACCAGACGACCATCGATCCGATCATCCGCCAGGCGCTGACCGAAGACTGGCCGCTGTCCAGACTCGATTCGACGTTGCGCGCCATCCTGCGCGCCGGCGTCTACGAACTGATGAAGCGCGACGACGTGCCGGTGGCCGTCATCGTTTCGGAATATGTCGACATCGCCAAGGCCTTCTACGAGGAAGACGAGCCGAAGCTGACCAACGCCGTGCTCGACCGTGTGTCGCGCCGGGTGCGGGGCGAGGGGCGCGGCAAGGACGCATTGTGACCGGCACCGTCGCCGGCGCAGCACGGGACGCGCGCCGCACGGCGATCATCCTGGCGACGTCGCAGGCGATTATCGGTTCGGCCGCGCCGATTGCCATTTCCATGGGCGGGCTGGCCGGGCAATATCTGCTTGGCCCCGATAAGTCGCTGGCAACAGCGCCAATCACCGGCTTCAACATCGGCGTGGCGCTCGGCGCGTTGCCGGCCGCGGCCATCATCCGCTGGCTCGGCCAGCGCGGCGGCTTCATGACCGGCACCATCGTGACCGCGCTTGGCGGCGTCATCTCCACGCTGGCACTGTTCCACGCCAGCTTCTGGCTGTTCGCTTTCGCCCTGCTGGTGATCGGCGTCGGCGGCGCCTTCGTCCAGCAGTTCCGCTTCGCCGCCGCCGATAATGCTCCGCCCGAATTCAAGGCGCGCGCCATTTCCTTCGTGCTGGCCGGCGGCGTCATCACCGCGATCCTCGGGCCGCAGATCGTCATCTTCACCCGCGAATTGCTGGCGCCGGTGATGTTTGCCGGCTCGTTCGTGGCCATTCCGGTTCTGGCGGCGGCCGGCGCCATCATCCTGTCATTCCTGCGCATCCCGGCCAAGGCTCCCGGCCACGCGGAAGTCGCGTCAAGCGACGCCCGGCCGCTGTCCGAGATCGTCACCCGGCCGCGTTTCGTCGCGGCACTGTTTTGCGCCGTCGGCAGCTATGCGCTGATGAGTTTCGTCATGACCGGCGCGCCGCTGGCCATGGTCGGCTGCGGCCTGTCGACGGACGACGCCACGCTCGGCATTTCCTGGCATGTGATGGCGATGTTTGCGCCGAGCTTCTTCACCGGATCGCTGATCCATCGCTTCGGCGCCGAACGCATCGTCGCAACCGGCCTGGTCCTGCTCATCGGCTGCGCCGCGGTGGCGTTGTCCGGCCTGCATTTGTGGCAGTTCTGGACGGCGCTGATCCTGCTTGGCCTCGGCTGGAATTTTGCCTTCATCGGCGCCACCTCCATGGTCGCCGACAGCTACCATCCGTCCGAAAAGAGCAAGGTGCAGGGCTTCCACGACTTTGTCCTGTTCGGCTCCGTCGCCTTCGCCTCGCTAATGTCGGGCGCCATCTACAATGCGTGGGGCTGGGAGATGCTGAACTGGCTGGTTTTCCCGGTCGTCGCCGTCTGCTTCGTCGCCCTTGGCGCGCTCAAACTGACCGGATCGCGCAAAGCCCGCGCCTGATCCGGTTCTATCTTTGGCTTGGCACGACGTGTCAGCATGGCGGCGGCCGAAATCGCGGCGACCGCACAAAATTATTGCGTCTGTACCCATTGTTATGAAACCGTGTGCCCCGACGGGGCGTTGAAGCCATGCTCATATGCGGCCACCGCATTTCGGTCCAAAGCAAGGGGTTTTCACAATGTTTTCAGTCAAGATTCTGGCCGGCGCGGCGTTGGCGCTCGGCATCACGGCCGCCTCCGCCAATGCCCAGGTGGTCGTCTCCTCGAAGATCGACACCGAGGGCGGCGTGCTCGGCAACATCATCCAGCTTGTGCTCAACGCCAACAACATCAAGACCACCGACCGCATCCAGCTCGGCGGCACACCGGTGGTACGCAAGGCGATCACTGCCGGCGAGATCGACATCTATCCCGAATACACCGGCAATGCCGCTTTCTTCTTCGAGAAGGCCGACGATCCGGTCTGGAAGGATGCCGCCAAGGCCTATGAGACCGCCAAGAAGCTCGACTATGACGCCAACAAGATCGTCTGGCTGTCGCCGTCACCGGCCAACAACACCTGGGCGATCGCGCTGCGCAAGGAGGTTGCCGAGACCAACAAGCTGGCGACCCTGACCGACTTCGGCAAATACGTCGCCGGCGGCGGCACGGTGGTTTTGGCGGCGTCGGCTGAGTTCGTCAATTCGGCGGCAGCCCTGCCGGCGTTCCAGACCACTTACGGCTTCACGCTGAAGCCGGAGCAGTTGATCACGCTTTCGGGCGGCGACACCGCCGCGACAATCGGTGCTGCCGCCAACCAGACCAACGGCGCCAACGCCGCCATGGTCTACGGCACCGACGGCGGCATCGCGCCGTCCGGCCTGGTCGTGCTCGCCGACGACAAGGGCGTGCAGCCGGTCTACCAGCCGGCGCCGATCATCCGCGAAGCGGTGCTGAAAGAGCATCCGGAGATCGAGACGCTGTTGAAGCCGGTGTTCGCCAAGCTCGACCTCGTCACGCTGCAGGAACTCAACGGCCGCGTCCAGGTCGGCGGCGAGCCGGTCAAGGGTGTCGCCGAGGACTTTTTGAAGAAGAACGGGTTTTTGAAGTAGTCAGCGCATAGCTGATCGTGACGCTGGTGCGAGACACCCCTCTCTGGAAGCTGCTGATCTCCCCCCTTGCGGGGGAGATGTCCGGCAGGACAGAGGGGGGTGCTGTCCCGCCGACCTCACAACCGGTAGCAGGTGCGTGCCTCGACAGGGTTGCTTCCGAACAGGCCGACGCTCGAGAGCTGACGATCCTTCACACCCCCCTCTGGCCTGCCGGCCATCTCCCCCGCAAGGGGGGAGATCGGACTTCGCGTCGGCTTGCACCGATCACCAGCGTAGTCTGCGCAACGTGGAAAATCGCTCCTCATGAGGGGCATCCATGACCCTGCGTTTCGACAAGCTCGGCATGGTTATCGCGGCGATCGTTGCCTATGCGGCGTTTCTGGCTCCGTTCGCCACCTTCCGCGCCAATCGTATCGTTCCCGGTCAGGCGCGCTCGATCCTGGAGGCGCTGCCGGCCACAGTCGGGCCGCTACTGCTGGCGATCGTCGTCGTGGCCGCAATTGTTGCCTTGCTGAAAACCCCGCTTGTCCTGCGCCTGGCCGCAAGCGTCGTGGCGCTCGCCGCCCTTGCCATCCTGATCGGTGTCGCCGGCACCTTCCTGACGCCGGCCGGCAACACCTTCGCCCGCATCTCGCCGGCTTCCGGGTTCTGGCTGTTGATCTTTGCCTTCACATTGTTGCTCGCCGACGTGCTGACCAGGCTCAACCTGTCGCCACCGGCCCGCGTCGGCGTGCTCGTCCTCGCGGCGCTGGCCATCGGCTTGTTGCTGATATCGGGGCAGTGGGACAGCCTGTCGATCCTCAAGGAATATGCAAACCGCGCCGATAGTTTCTGGGCCGAAGGCTCCAAGCACATCACGCTGGCGCTGGGGTCGCTGGCGGCGGCGGTGATCGTCGGCCTGCCGCTCGGCATCCTGTGCCACCGCGTCGAACGGTTGCGGGCCGGCGTGCTCAATGTGCTCAACATCGTCCAGACCATACCCTCGATCGCGCTGTTCGGCCTGCTGATCGCGCCGCTGGGCTGGGTCGCCGCGCATGTTCCGGGTGCCGCAGCGCTCGGTATCAGAGGCATCGGCACCGCGCCCGCCTTCGTGGCTTTGTTCCTCTATTCGCTGCTGCCGGTGGTGGCCAACACCGTGGTCGGGCTTGCCGGCGTACCCCGCGCGGCCAATGATGCAGCGCACGGCATGGGCATGACCGATGGCCAGCGCCTGTTCGGCGTCGAGTTTCCGTTGGCCTTTCCGGTGATCCTCACCGGCATCCGCATCGTGCTGGTGCAGAACATCGGCCTGGCCACCATCGCCGCACTGATCGGCGGCGGCGGCTTTGGCGTCTTCGTCTTCCAGGGCGTCGGCCAGACCGCAATGGACCTGGTGCTGCTCGGCGCCGTGCCGACGGTGGCGCTGGCCTTCGCCGGGGCCATCATCCTCGACGCAGTGATCGAAATGACCGCCACCAGGCGCAGGGTTGAAACGGCATGATCGAGATCGAAGGCATTACCAAGCGCTATGACGCGACGACCGTGGTCGACGACGTGTCCATGGTCGTCGAGCCGCGTACGGTTTGCGTCATTGTCGGTACCTCCGGTTCCGGCAAGACGACGCTGCTGCGAATGATCAACCGGCTGGTCGAGCCGACCGCCGGCGTCATCAAGCTCGACGGCAACGACAACCGCACGCTGCCCGGCTACGAGCTGCGCCGCAGCATCGGCTACGCTATCCAGGGCCACGGCCTGTTCCCGCACCGCACCGTTGCGCAGAACATCGCCACCGTGCCGGTCCTGCTGGGCTGGGACAAGGACCGCATCAAGGCCCGCGTCGATGAGTTGATGACACTCTACCAGCTCGACCCCGAGGCCTATGGCCAGCGCTACCCGCACGAACTGTCCGGCGGGCAACAGCAGCGTGTCGGCGTCGCGCGCGCGCTCGCCGCCGAGCCCAATGTGCTTCTGATGGACGAGCCGTTCGGCGCACTCGACCCGATCATCCGCACCAAGGCGCAGGAAGATCTGCTGGCGATCCAGAAGCGCTTCGGCACCACCATCATCCTCGTCACCCACGACATGGAGGAGGCGGTCCATATGGGCGACAAGATCGCCGTCATGGATGCCGGAAAGCTGGTGCAATACGCCAAGCCGGAAGAGATCCTGGCGCGGCCAGCGAACGCCTTCGTCGAAACCCTGGTCGGCGCCAGCGAAAAGCCGTTCCGGCTCTTGTCGCTCGGCCGCGTGCGCGACGCCGTGGAAAAGGGGACTGCCGAAGGCGAGGCGATCCCAGGCGACGCCAGCCAGCGCGACGCGCTGGCCGAGCTTCTGTGGTCGGGCCGGCCGGCGCTGCCGGTCAAGGGCGAAGACGGCAAGCTGCTCGGCCGCGTCACCGTCGACGGGCTGGTGAAGCGCGCGGCGAGGCCGGCATGAAAGGGGCCGGTCTAAAAGCCTGGCTGCCTTCACTGCTCAGGCTTGCACTGGTGGTGCTTCTCATAGCCTTCGTCACCAATCCCGGCTGGTTCGAGCCGCTGTTGAAGCCGCTGACCGAAAACAATGCGCCGGCGATCTACAATCAGGGCAGCCTGCTGACGCTGACCCTGCTGCATCTCAGGACCGTGCTGATCGCTACCGTCGCCGCAACCATCGTTGCCGTGGCGCTTGCCATCCTGGTGACCAGGCCGGCGGGCGCCGAATTCCTGCCGCTGTCGCGCAGTCTGGTCAATATCGGCCAGACCTTTCCGCCGGTGGCGGTGCTGGCGCTGGCGGTGCCCGCCGTCGGTTTCGGCGAGAAGCCGACGCTGATTGCGCTGTTTCTCTACGGCCTGCTGCCGATCTTCGAGAACGCGCTGACCGGCCTCACAACGCTGCCCGGCAACATCATGGAGGCCGCGCGCGGCGCCGGCATGACGGGCTGGCAAAGACTGGTCAAGGTCGAATTGCCGCTGAGCGCGCCGATCATTCTGGGCGGAATAAGGCTGTCGGTGGTGATCAGCCTGGCCACGGCGACGATCGGCTCGACGGTTGCCGCCAAGACGCTGGGCGAGGTGATCATCGCCGGCCTGCTGTCCAACAATCTCGCCTTCGTCCTGCAAGGCGGCCTGATCGTCGCTGCCCTTGCGGTGCTGATCTATGACGGCCTTTCGGCGGTCGAACGCTACACGGCGCGCAAGATGGGGCAGGAGACTGGCGACTGACCTTCGCTGGACTGCGGGCAAGCAGTGACTGACGCAGCGTCATTTCAACCGATCTAATAGCAAGGCATCGGCCACGGGAATGTTCTGGCCTAAACTTTTGGCTGAAAGCGGGGCAAAAACCGAACAATATCTTGACGTTCCGAGCCCTGTTTCGCATACACCGCTGCGAAGGACGGATTCCGCCTAGGCTTTATCCGCTCCCCGCACCAACGGCCCAGGGAGGGGTTCTTTTGGGCCATCAATCGAGGAAAATTCGGCAATGACCATCATTTCTGCCGTCATCGCCTGCGGCTTGCTTTCAATCCTTTACGCCATCTGGGCGACACGATCGGTTCTTGCAGCCGATCAGGGCAACGCACGCATGCAGGAAATCTCCGCCGCCATCCGCGAAGGCGCGCAAGCCTATCTGGCGCGCCAGTACACCACCATCGCCATTGTCGGCGTGGTCGTGCTCGTGCTCGCCTGGTGGCTGCTTTCGATCACCGCCGCGGTCGGCTTCCTGATCGGCGCCGTGCTTTCGGGCGCCGCCGGTTTCATCGGCATGCACGTCTCGGTGCGCGCCAATGTGCGCACCGCGCAGGCGGCGTCCAACAGCCTCGCCGCCGGTCTCGACATCGCCTTCAAGTCGGGCGCCATCACCGGTATGCTGGTGGCTGGCCTGGCGCTGCTCGGCGTGTCGATTTACTACTATATTCTGACCGGCCCGATGGGCCTGCAGCCCAATGACCGCATCGTCATCGATGCGCTGGTTTCGCTCGGCTTCGGCGCTTCGCTGATCTCGATCTTCGCCCGTCTGGGCGGCGGCATCTTCACCAAGGGCGCCGACGTCGGCGGCGATCTCGTGGGCAAGGTCGAAGCCGGTATTCCCGAAGACGATCCGCGCAACCCGGCCACCATCGCCGACAATGTCGGCGATAATGTCGGTGATTGCGCCGGCATGGCCGCCGACCTCTTCGAGACCTATGCGGTGACCGTCGTTGCCACCATGGTGCTGGCTGGCATCTTCTTCGGCGGAACCGCCGCTCTGGGTGCGGCGATGCTCTATCCGCTCGCCATCTGCGGCGCCTGTATCCTGACCTCGATCGTCGGCACCTTCTTCGTCAAGCTCGGTTCCAACGGCTCGATCATGGGCGCCCTCTACAAAGGCCTGATCGTCACCGGCCTGCTGTCGATCGTCGGTCTCGGTGTCGCTACCTCGGCAACCGTCGGCTGGGGCGAGGTCGGCACCGTCGCCGGCATGACCATCATCGGCAAGAACCTGTTCATCTGCGGCCTGATCGGTCTCGTTGTGACCGGTCTTATCGTGGTGATCACCGAATACTATACCGGCACCAACAAGCGCCCGGTGAACTCCATCGCCCAGGCCTCGGTGACCGGTCACGGCACCAACGTCATCCAGGGACTTGCGGTGTCGCTCGAATCGACCGCACTGCCGGCAATCGTCATCGTCGGCGGCATCATCTCGACCTACCAGCTCGCCGGCCTGTTCGGCACGGCGATCGCGGTCACCACCATGCTCGGCCTTGCCGGCATGATCGTCGCCCTCGACGCCTTCGGCCCGGTCACCGACAATGCCGGCGGCATTGCCGAAATGGCCGGCCTGCCCAAGGAAGTGCGCCACTCCACCGACGCGCTCGACGCGGTCGGCAACACCACCAAGGCGGTGACCAAGGGCTATGCCATCGGTTCGGCCGGCCTCGGCGCGCTGGTGCTGTTTGCGGCCTATTCGAACGATTTGAAGTTCTTTGCCGCCAATGGCGACAAATATCCGTACTTCCAGGGCATGGGCGATGTCTCCTTCGACCTCTCCAATCCCTACGTCGTAGCCGGCCTGATCTTCGGCGGTCTGATCCCGTATCTGTTCGGCGGCATCGCCATGACGGCCGTCGGCCGTGCGGCCGGCGCCATCGTCGAGGAAGTGCGCAAGCAGTTCCGCGAGGATCCGGGCATCATGGCCGGCACCTCCAAGCCAAACTATGCCCGGGCCGTCGACCTTCTGACCAAGGCGGCGATCCGCGAAATGATCATCCCCTCGCTGCTGCCGGTGCTGGCGCCGCTCGTCGTCTATTTCGGCGTGCAGCTGATCTCGGGCTCCAAGGCGTCCGCCTTTGCGGCGCTCGGCGCCTCGTTGCTCGGCGTCATCGTCAACGGCCTGTTCGTCGCCATCTCGATGACTTCGGGCGGCGGCGCCTGGGACAATGCCAAGAAGTCGTTCGAGGACGGTTTTGTCGACAAGGACGGCGTCAAGCACCTCAAGGGGTCCGAAGCGCACAAGGCTTCGGTCACCGGCGACACGGTTGGCGATCCCTACAAGGACACCGCCGGCCCGGCGGTCAACCCGGCAATCAAGATCACCAACATCGTGGCGCTTCTGCTGCTGGCCGTGCTCGCGCACGGCTAAGGCAACGCCACTGCTTCAGGAACAAACCCGCGGGAGCGATCCCGCGGTTTTTGTTTGAGATTTACGCTGGTGGCAGTCAACCCTCATCCGGCTCGGTCCCGGCATCGCCGCGCTTGCTGTAGCGATCCAGCAATTCGCTCACGCCAGGTTCGCGCTCAGGCATCGGCGGCAGGCCACGCAGGCGCCGCAGCTTGGCAAGGAAGGCGCCTCGCTTATACTTGCGGCGGAAGGCGCGGGCGCGGGGATGGATGCCAAGAGCCGCCATCAGCCTGCGCCTGAGATAACTCGATGCCGCCAGGCGAATGGGTTCGCCCGCGCAGCCAAGGATTTTCACGCGCAAGGCGTCTGGCGTCTGCATGGCATCCAGAAGATCCTTCTGTTCCTGCGCATTGTCGCCGAGATAGGAACCCTTGCGTATGCCGGAATGCAACTTGATCACCGTGAGGTGCGGCATCGTCGCGATCACCGCGCCCTTTCGCCATGCCCGAAACAGCCAGTCCTGCGAGCTTTCGCAAAAGCACTGGCTGGCGGGTCGCCAAGGTCCGAGCAGGCTGAACGAAGCGCGGCGAAACATGTGTGCCGAGCCAAATCCTTCCGTCGTGACGGGGTCGTAAAAACCATCCTTGCCGATCCCGAAGATCGAATTGACAGGATTGCCGGCCGCCGACGGCGGCTGGATGACGGCACCGCGCGCCAGCACCACGTCGGCGCCCGAGGCGTCGATCCAGCCGGTCATCGCCGCCAAATGGTCGGGAAACCACAGATCGTCGTGGTTGAGCAAGGCGACGAAGCGGCCACGCGCCCTGGCAAAGCCGATATTGTTGGGACCGGACTGTTCGCCGAAATTGACAGGAAGATCGATGTAGACGATGCGGGCATCGTCAAATTCAGCGACAACGGCCGCCGTATCCGGCCTGCAATCGTCGCCGATGACCAAGGCTTCCCAGCCTTGCAACGTCTGGCGCATGACGCTGGTCAATGCCTGCCGCAGCGCTGCCGGCCGGTTGTGCGTCGCGACCACGATCGAAACCAGCGGTTCGCCGCCGGCCTGATCGCGCTGCGCCGATGCTTCCACGCTACACCAGTCTGTAGGGAATGTGGTCGGTGTCTGGCGGCAGGCGCCAATGGTCGGGCTGATCGTAGGCATAGGCCTTGTCGACGAGGTTGAGCAGCACCGCCGTCTCCGCTCCGAGCGAAACAACACCGTGCCATATTCCGGGTGGAATGATGACGACCGCCGGGCGCAACGGGCCGATAATCTTGTGCCAGACGGCGCCGAAGGTCGGCGAGGCCTTGCGTCCGTCAAACAGCGAAATGCGAACGCTGCCGACGCAGCAGAACAGCCGGTCGGTCGTCACCGCATGGGCATGCCAGCCCGTCACCGCGCCGGGATACAAGGTGCGTTGGAAGACCTGGCCGACCGGCTCCGAATCGAGCTCCCACTCCTCGCGAAAGATCTCGGTCAGATAGCCGGTGGAGGTTGCGACCGGCCTGATCTCCTTGACCCTCACGCCATCGATCGCCACCGGCTCGATGGGTATCCAGTCAGGCGTGACCACCTGGCCGTCAGCCGTTCCGGTCGCCATCCAGTCTGTCGGTTTTGTCCGGGTTTTTTCCGGCACGGATGCTCCTCCCAATTCAGCGTGATGCGCCATTGGCCAGCACGGTCTGATACGAATTTGACCGGTCGCTGGCAAGTACGCGTCAAGGTTTGCTGATGGGTTTCGATCTCACGGCACTTGATGTTTTGATGCAATCGGAGGGCCGCATTGCCCAAACATCGTTCCGTTCTGCCCAAGCCCGGACCGTTCGCCTGCTTTAATACCCCGGCCATGGCCAGGACATTGCGATCGACGCGGTGTCTGCTCGCCCTCGCGGCGATTTCGGGCAGGGAAAGGCATTTCGGCAGGAAAAGACATGGACATGTTTTTGATGACGGCTTCGCTTGCGCTGGCTGGAATTATTGCCGGCATCTACGTCTCGGGCGTAATCCATGATTTTCGCATCGATGATCTTACCGCCGGCCAGTACATGGCCATGCATCAGATGCGCGACCGGACGTTTACCCGGGTGATGCCGGTCGTCAGGCTGACGACGCTGGTGCTGATCGCGGCGACGGCGATGTTTGCGGTCGATGCCGGCCTGCCGCGCATCCTGACGATCGTCGCCGCGGCGCTGGTGGTGATCGACATTGGCTTCACCGTCAGCCGTCAGGTGCCGCTCAACAAACAGGTGCAGAGCTGGACGCCGGTGACCATCCCCGATGATTGGGCGCAGACGCGCGACAGCTGGGCGGCCAACCACAATCTGCGCCTTGTGCTTGGACTGGCCGAATACGCCTGCCTGTTTGCCGCGGTCATCCTGACGCTCAGCCGGTGATTCAGTTTTCGCGGAACGCCGCGGCATGGGTCGGCACTTCTGCCGGCCGCCGCCGTTGAAAACAGGAGTATTGCCATGCTGCACCACGCTTCATTCAACGCCCGCGATCCGCAGGCCGTCGCCAGCGTCCTTGCCGAAATGCTTGTCGCCACCGCGGTTCGTGCGCCGTCGCCGCCATTTCCTGAGGGAGCATGGTTCGTCTGCCTCGGCGACGATTTCGGCTCGCTGATCGAAATCCTGCCGTGCGGCACGGTTCTCGACCAGCAAGCGCCGCTCGGCATCGGCTTCGACCCGAACATGCGCCTGCGCTCCGGCTCGCATGTGCTGCTCAGCACGCCCAATTCGACCGAAACCATCCAGGGCATTGCCGCCCGCATGGGCTGGCATAGCGAGCTGATCGATGCGCGCCTGTTCAAGGTGCTCAAGGTCTGGGTCGAGGACGAAACCCTCGTCGAATTCCTGACGCCCGAGATCGCACCGCTGTACCGCGCGACATTCGGCTGGGGCGGCATGGCGACACTCGACGCCAAGCTGCGCGAGCTGGAGAGCCAGATGGCGGCAGCGCTTGCCGCCAAGGCCGCGAACCAGTCGGGCCGCAAGGATGACCAACCGGCCGGTGCAATGAGTCCGTGAGCACCGGGGGGCGCCTTCTGCTGACCTCCCGAGGAGAGTTCCCAAACGGCCGCCGAGGTCAACCGGCGCCGGCGCTGTCGCCGGCTTCCGCCTTCAGCCAGTTGATGAATGATCTGGCAGGCTCCCAGGCGGAGATGGACGGGTGGACGACGACGTAGTGGTTCCAGTTCGTCGGTATGTCCGTTGTCAGGAGGCGGACGAGCCTGCCTGTGCGCAAATCGCTCTCGACCAGCGACTTCCTCGCGATGGCGACGCCCAGACCGCTCGCCGCCGCTTCGACCGCCAGCAAGGTGCCGTTCAGATTCATGCCGTCGCCAACCGTATCCAGCGGCAGATTGTTTCTCTCGAACCAGTGGCGCCAATTGGCGCCGCTCTCGTCATTTTCGGCCGTCGTGTCGAGGATGCGAAACAGTCGCAGCACATCGTGCTGGTCTCTGACCGGGCCGTTGGCGGCGAGATAGTCGGGACTGACGACAGGAAAGATCGCATCTGCCATCAGCCATTCGGTCTTGACGGCCGGATAGTGTCCGCCGCCGAAGCGCAATGCGATGTCGACTGTTCGCTGCGAAAGGTCGACGACTGCAAGATCCGCATTGATGTCGATCTCTGTTTCGGGATGCTTTTTGCGAAACCTGTGCAGGCGCGGGGCCAGCCAGCGTACGGCATGCGAAGGAATGGCGGTGACCCTCAGCCTCGTGCGCTCGTTGCGCGCGACACTCGCGATCGTGCTCTGGATTTCCAGCAATGCGCGTCGCACGCCTGCGGACAATCTTTCGCCTTCAAGCGTGAGTTCGACGCGGCGGACATGGCGGGTGAACAGAAGCACGCCGAGATCGGCTTCGAGATCGGCGATGCGGTGGCTGAGCGCGCTTGGCGTAACATTCAGCTCATCGCCGGCGCGCTTGAAGCTGCCCAGCCGGGCAATGACCTCGAAAGCCCGAATGGATTCCAGTTGTGGGAGCCGTCTTGTCATTTGCCGTTACCCTATCCTGCCCATGGGTTCCTTAGCATGAATGAACTAAGCTCATCCATAGCTTCGTAAATAGTCTTTTGTCCAAGTGCGCAAATCATTGTAGCCATCCACTGCCCCCCGATTGCCGCCGTCGGAATGAGAGGCCGTTCATGGAACGAGCCTCGACTACGAACGACAGTGAAATGAAGACAATCGCTTGGGAGTACCCCATGACTATTCGACCCCCCGAGTTTGCGCATGCGCGCTTTTCGACCGCCATGTGGCCCCGAGCCGAATGGAGAAACGTCTATTGCGACCTGTTGCGCCGGATGGTGACCGACATGGATTTTAACGTCACGGAGGAAAAGCTCTCCGTCGACGCGACCATCCTGCGGCTGCCGGGCGTCGGCATTGCCGATTCGAGGACCACCGCCTTCCGCACCATCCGTTCCAGCGCCATGGCCAAGGGGACCGATGACTACATTTTCTTCATGTGTCTGGAGGGCGCTGCCACCTTCTCGCATCTCGGCCGCGAGGCCAGCATCGAGGCCGGCCAGGCAATCCTTCTGTCCTCCTCTGATCCGCATGTGATCGAGCGGGCGATGTCGCATCATCTCTTCATCACCATCCCCAAGGCAGCGCTCGGGCCCGTGGCTGCGAATGCGGATGCCGCCCTGATGACGCCGATGTCATGCGTGGGCGAAAAGTTCTTGCTGCTGACCAGCTATGTCCGTCTGCTGATGCAGGAGCCGAACCTGGCCGCGTCCGAATTGCGCTGGCTTGCCGCCAAGCACATACAGGACCTTGTCGCGGTCGTGGTCGGGGCAACGCAGGACGCCACTGAGGTCGCCGCAGGCCGCGGCATACGCGCCGCGCGGCTGCGCGCCATCAAAGCCGATATCGAAAGCAATCTGGCTTCCGGCGATGTCGGGTCCGACGCGCTGGCCGGGCGCCACCGCGTCAGCGCGCGCTATATCAGAAAGCTGTTCGAGGGTGAGGGTACCTCGCTGTCGCAGTTCGTGCTTGGCCGGCGGCTGGCGCTGGTTTGCAGCAAGCTATCCGACCTGCGCCTGGCACACCGCACCATCGGCGCCATCGCCTTCGACGCCGGCTTCGGCGATCTCTCGACCTTCAACCACGCCTTCCGCCGGCATTTCGGCATGACGCCTTCGGAAGCGCGGCAGAGTGCGGCTGTGCACCGCGCCTCGCTGGAGCCCGGCGGCCGAACAGGCCACGCGCGGCAAAGCGCGACGGGTGTTGCGGCCGCATGACCTCAAAACAAAAGCCCGCAGGATCGCTCCCGCGGGCTTTTGGTCGCCTGAGATGGTGTCGCTTCGGGGGAAGCAAAAATCTAAGGAAGGCGGTCGCTTCTTAGGCGCCGCCGCCAGGAATGGGGGGCGCCAGCTTGCTGGCGCCTTTGATGATCTGGCTGAGGAAGTTCTGGTCCTTGCCGCCGGTCGGCGTGGTGCGCGAGATGAAGTCGAAGATCTTGCCGTCCTTCAGACCGTAATTGGCAATCTGGGTGACGCGCCCGTCCTCGCCAAAATAGACCGCGAGCACTTTCTGGTCGACCAGGCGCGGCTTGTCGAAAGCGACATAGCGCTTGCGCGTTTGCGAAATGTAATAGAACGCCTCATTGTCGAAGGTGGCTTTCGTCGATGGCGTGCCGAGCGCCAGAAGCACCTGTTCGCGGCTGGAGCCCACCGGCACCGAATCGACAGCCTGCTGGTCGATAACATAGCCCTGCGTCAGCGTCTCGCTAGGGTTAAGGTCGCCGAACATCTTGGACGAATTGCAGCCCGACAGCGCGGAAGCCACCAGCACCAGCGAAACCGCGGCGGTGGCCCCAGGCAGAAAAGTCGACTTGAATTTCAGCGCGCGCAACAACAACTCCATTAGCTGGCCGCAACTTGCGCTGGGCGGCAAAACCGGTAAACCAGCTTGCTTGCCGATGCAACAAGGCCCATTCAAACAATCGGTCCCCAGGAGACCACCCTCAATGTTCCAGCGCCTTTTTGGCCGCGAACGCAACGCCAACCGCGCTATCACCGAGGCGCTTTACGCACAAATCGTGGCGGCGGCGCGGCAGACCGTGTTTTATTCCCACTGGAATGTGCCGGATACGCCGCTCGGCCGTTTCGAGATGCTGTCGCTGCATATGTTCCTGTTTCAGCACCGGCTGCGCGGCGAAGAGGGCGTCGCGCATGAGGTCGCGCAGGTGCTGATCGACGAGTTCTTTCTCGATGTCGAGCATTCGCTGCGGGAACTGGGCGTTGGCGATGTCGGCGTGCCCAAGCGCATGAAGAGGCTGGCCAAAATGTTCTACGGCCGTACCGCCGCCTATGACGACGCGCTGGAACGCAGCGACCGCGACGCGCTTGCTGCCGCCCTGGCGCGCAATGTCAGACCCGATGCCGGCGCCTGGCCGCAAGCCTTGCCGCTGGCGTCCTATGTAATCGATGCCGCAAGGCAGCTTGAAGCACAGCCGTCCGAATCGATCGTTTCCGGTGCCGTGGCGTTTCCCGTCGCGAAAGCGGAGTGAGGAGGGGAGACCAAGATGAAACATGTGGACACGCCTAGCCCGGTCTCATTTGCGGCCAATGTCGGCCGCCTGCCGCACAAAGGTTTGCAGGTGGTGATCGACGCCGACGCCGCGCAGCGCGCAATGCTTGCGCGCGAGCACGAGCTGCTTTCGGTCGAAAACTACCGTGCTGAGCTTTTGGTGGCGCCGTGGAAGCGCAATGGCGTCAAGGTCAGCGGCCGCGTCGAGGCTGATATCACCCAGGCCTGCATCGTCACCCTTGAGCCGGTCGCGGCCCATATCGACGAAGAGGTCGAGGCGCTGTTCCTGCCCGAACAATCCAAACTCGGACGGCAAGGTTTCGAAGGCGGTGGCGAAATCCTGCTCGACGCCGAAGGGCCGGACAGCCCGGAAACTTTCTCCGGCGACACGATCGACGTCGGCGCGCTCGCCGAACAGTTCTTCGGGCTGGCGATCGATCCCTATCCGCGCAAGGCAGGCGCCTCGCTCGATGCCGCCGGCCCGAACGAGCCCATCGAGAATGAATTCCAGCAAAAGCTGCGATCCTTGCTTGGAAAATCCTAAAACACGAAGCGATCGGAGAAAAGCCGGTTGTGCGGCAGCCCAAAACCGCTATTTTCGCCGAACCTTCGCGAGCCCCCGAATTTCGCGAGTTTAGTATTTCTTTCGCGGGCCATGTGCCCTGGCCCAAGCTAGTGAGATAAAGACCGCGTGATCAGGATTTCCATCGATGCCATGGGTGGCGATCACGGGCCAAACGTGGTCATCCCGGCACTCATGACGGTCGCCGTCAGGCGTCCCGACATCCGCTTCGTCATATATGGGCGCGAGGAATTGGTGCGCCCCGAACTCGCCAAATTCCCCAAACTGGCCGAGGTCAGCGAGTTCCACCATTGCGAAGTCGCGGTCAGGATGGACGACAAGCCGAGCCAGGCGCTGCGCCACGGCCGCTGGAAGTCGTCGATGTGGAAGGCTGTCGAAGCAGTCAAGAGTGGCAGCGCGCAGGCCTGCATTTCGGCCGGCAATACCGGCGCGCTGATGGCGATGTCGAAATTCTGCCTGCGCACGATGGCGACCATCGACCGTCCGGCGATCGCGGCGATCTGGCCCACGATGCGCGGCGAGAGCGTGGTGCTGGATGTCGGCGCCACCATCGGCGCCGATGCGCACCAGCTGATCGACTTTGCCATTCTCGGCACCGGCATGGCGCGCTCGGTGTTCGGCATCGACCGGCCGAAAGTCGGCCTGCTCAATGTCGGCGTCGAGGAGATCAAGGGTCAGGAAGAGGTCAAGGAAGCCGGGCGCATGCTGCGCGAGGCCAACATGGCCTCGATGAATTATCACGGCTTCGTCGAGGGTGACGACATCGGCAAGGGCACGGTCGACGTGGTCGTCACCGAGGGCTTCGCCGGCAACATCGCGCTCAAGACGGCAGAAGGCACTGTGCGCCAGATCTCAGGCTATCTGCGCGCCGCGATGAACCGCACGCTGATGGCCAGGATCGGCTATGTCTTCGCCAAGGGCGCTTTCGACCGCCTGCGCGAAAAGCTCGATCCGGGCCGCTCCAATGGCGGTGTTTTCCTGGGTCTGAACGGCATCGTGGTAAAGAGCCATGGCGGCGCCGATTCGGACGGTTTCGCGGCGGCCATCGAGCTTGGCTACGACATGGTGCGCAACAATCTGATCGACCGCATCGAGGCCGATCTCGACCTGTTCCATGCGCGCAACCCGCATGCCCAGGCAAACAGGAAATCCGACGCCACCGTCGACGAAAAGGAATAGGAAAGAGCTTTGATCAGATCAGTCGTGCGCGGCACCGGTGCTGCGCTGCCCCGCCGCATCATGAAGAATGCCGATTTCGAAGGCATGGTCGAGACCTCGGACGAGTGGATCGCCCAGCGCACCGGCATCCGCCAGCGTCATATCTCCGCCGATGACGAGACGACGGCATCCCTGGGCGAGGCGGCGGCGCGCGCAGCGCTCGACAATGCTGGTCTTACGCCTGCCGACATCGACCTGATCGTGCTGGCGACCTCGACGCCCAACAACACCTTTCCGGCGACCGCCGTCGAGATCCAGAACCGGCTCGGCATGCATCACGGCTTTGCCTTCGACCTGCAGGCGGTGTGCTCGGGCTTCGTCTATGCGGTGACCACCGCCGACCTCTACATCAGAGGCGGCCTCGCCAAGCGCGTGCTGGTGATCGGCGCGGAGACCTTTTCGCGCATCCTCGACTGGAGCGACCGCTCGACCTGCGTGTTGTTCGGCGACGGCGCCGGCGCTCTGGTGCTGGAAGCGGATGAGGGCACCGGCGGCATTGCCGACCGTGGCGTGCTGGCGATGAGCCTGCGCTCCGACGGCGCCCACAAGGACAAGCTTTTCGTCGATGGCGGTCCCTCGACCACCGGCACGGTCGGCCATCTCAGGATGGAAGGCCGCGAGGTGTTCAAGCACGCCGTCGGCATGATCACCGACGTCATCGAGGCGACGTTTTCGCAGGCCGGCATAACCGCCGACGACCTCGACTGGTTCGTGCCGCATCAGGCCAATAAACGCATTATTGACGCTTCGGCCAAGAAGCTCGGGATTGCAGAGCAAAAGGTGGTGGTCACCGTCGATTTGCACGGTAACACCTCGGCTGCTTCCGTGCCGCTGGCGCTTTCGGTGGCTGTCTCCGACGGTCGCATCACGAAGGGTGACCTCGTGCTCCTGGAAGCGATGGGCGGCGGCTTCACCTGGGGCGCGGTTCTCGTTCGCTGGTAAGTGCCGAACGGTCCGGTTTCGGTCCTTGACCTTGCCGGATCAATTACTTAGGCTCTGCCTTTACCTGTATCGATTTATGTTTTTTGAACTGATGGGACGGTCGCATGGGGGGAAAGACACTTACGCGCGCCGACCTTGCCGAAGCTGTTTACCGTAAGGTCGGCTTGTCACGCACTGAATCGGCAGAACTCGTCGAAGCGGTGCTGGACGAAATCTGTGAAGCCATCGTACGCGGCGAGACGGTGAAGCTGTCGTCCTTCGCCACCTTCCACGTCCGTTCCAAGAACGAACGCATCGGCCGCAATCCCAAGACCGGCGAGGAAGTGCCGATCCTGCCGCGCCGGGTGATGACCTTCAAGTCGTCGAACGTGCTGAAAAGCCGTATCCTGCGCTCGCACCAGAACAGCAAGGCCAAGGGCGGCAAATAGGTTCTGCCGCAGGCTTCGGTTGAAAACGCCGGGCAGTTTTGACGCCGGGCTTGAATATTGTTTCATAAACCGCTGAAATGATACCCGATTCGGCAGACTGGGCCGGATCGCCGTCCAGCGTGAGGATTTCGCCCATGGACAAGAGCCCCGACGCTTTCCGCACCATCAGCGAGGTCGCGGAGGATCTCGATTTGCCGCAGCACGTGCTGCGCTTCTGGGAAACCCGTTTCAACCAGATCAAGCCGATGAAGCGCGGCGGCGGCCGCCGCTACTACCGGCCACAGGATGTCGAACTGATCAAGGGCATCCGCCACATGCTCTACGACCAGGGTTACACGATCAAGGGCGTGCAGAAACTGCTGCGCGAGAACGGCAACCATTTCCTGGTCGCCATCGGCAATGGCGACATGGCTGCCGTCGAAGCGATCTCGCAGCGCAGGCAGGCCGATCAGGTGCCGCTGACGCCAGCCGCCCAGCCGCGCGGCATGGATGACGAGATGCTGGTCGGTCAGCCCAAGGTAAAACCCAGCCGCCGCTTTTTCGGCCTCGGCAAGACCGAGGAGGAAGGTCCGGTCCAGCCCGGCGCATCGAAACTGTCGCGCGACAACCGGGCCTTGCTGCAGGAGGCGCTGTTTGACCTCCTGGAGTGCAAGCGCCTGCTCGACCAGGTGCGCTAACCTTTCCGCTGCCCTCGGGCAAGCAGACCGGAACCGGTTCTGCGGCCATGCGTTTGGCCTTCTCTCAAAAGAAGGAAAAACAATCATGGTATCGCTTTCGACCCTCTCCGATCTCGATCTCGAAAAGCAGGTCGCGACCCTTTCCAAAGAGCTCGCCGCGTTGCGCAAAGTCGTGGCCAAACGCGGCGGTGCTTACTACGAGGACGGGCGCGATGCCGCTTCGGACTATTATGGGCAGCTTGCCGACCTTGTCAGCGATGCGCTGCCGGCGATCAGGAAGCAGGGCAGGGCGATCGAAAAGACGGCGCGCGATCGTCCGGCAACAGCCGCTGCTGTTGGGTTGGTCGTGGTCGGCCTTCTCGCCAGCCTGTTGCTCAGCCGGCGCTAAAACAATTCACGAAAACAAAAACAAAATGGCGGCCGTCCCGCGGACGGCCGCCATTTCCCTGATCTGCGGCCGATTACTTGGCGAGCTTGATCTTGGCCTGCGGCGAAACCTGCGCGGTCTGGCTGCACTTGCCATAGACAGTGCCATTCTTGTCCGTGGCGTCGGTATAGGTGCCTTTGCACTCGATCGAGAGCACCAGGCAATGACCGGAGCCCTTGCAAACCGCGCCGCCGTCGCCCGTGGGATGCGTGCCGTTGGCGAAAGCCGAGGTCGGAACGGAAGCCGAACCGAAGGCCGAGACGATGAGGGCCGCGGCGAGCGTGATGCGCTTGAAGTTGGTCATTTGAGCATTTCCTTCTCTGGATCGAGGATCGCCACCATGGCGTCCTTCTGTGTTGGGATCGCCTTCTCGGCGTCCATGCCGGTTAGTGCGGCCTCCAAAGCAAAGGTTCATGCGTGGTTCGAATTTTCTTCGCGTTTTCGCGACGTCGATTTTTAGCCTTCGCCAACGGACGGCGCCTGGCGGGGCCGGCATCGATCATGCATTTTCGCGTGAAGGCCGCTGACGTAGCGGCGCGGCATCCCATGCGAAGGTCACACCGTGGCGTGCCCAAATGGCCGGCCAAGACCGAGTCCGCGCCCGGCTCTTGTCAGGTGGCGGCAGCAGTCATTGCCGCCACTTGGCACCGCGCTTTCTGCCACTCCCGGCTGCGACTATAACGCCAGTCCAAAGGTACCGGCGGAGGAGACGGGCGTGGTCGCAAATTACATCGACGAGTTCATCATGTTCTGCGCTGGGCTGTGGATGACAGGCGTTGGTTTTGGGCTGCTCCAAAGTCCTTTTCAGGCCCAGAAAGGTCAGCAGCCATGGTGGCTGCAGGTCGCGAAGCATTTCAAATGGATGGGACCGCTTTTGATTTTGATCGCAATAGTGCTCGCGTTCGCGGCGCCGTCCTAGCGGGTTCCGACAGCATTGAGAGACCCGAGGTGTCCTGCAACTGGCAACCGCTGTGTTGTCGGCCTTGCGCCTGATACGTTGGTTGGGGTGCGCTGTGGTTGCTCGCGTTCTGGCGCATCGGCGCCATCGAATCCTGCCTTCAGCTTTTCCACGTGTCGCCTGGCAAAAACCAACGGGAAGGCGGCCTTGGCGAGGACTCCAGGGCCAGCCTTCCCGTTGGGCAAGTCGGCCGTGTCAGGCCTTCTTGGCCTCCACCTTGTGGTGGTGGTGGTGGTGATGGTGACGGCGGTGATGCTTGTTGTGATGATGATGATGGTGATGCTTCTTGTGCAGCGATGCTGCGTCGGCGCTGCTGGCGCCGATGAGCGGCAGAGAGACAGCCAGGGCAAAAGCCAGCCCGAGAGCCGACAGGAGGGACTTCTTCATGACTTCGTTTCCTTTTCTGCGCGGGCTGAATTTGACCGTCACCGAGCAAGATCGGTCCCGGTGAACCCCGCAGTCATGACTATCGCCTCCGAACTTTTCGACAGTTTTTCCGGACTGTAGAATTTTGTTTCTGGATTGTGTATGGCGGCTTCGTCGGCAACTTACATCGGCGGAATGACGCCGTTGGTGCCGACAACGACCCGGCCCGCGGTCAGTTGGCCGTCGCTGCCGCGCTCGGCGTTGACGAACACCACAGCGCCAGGCTTGAGGTCGGCGGGCGTCGCCGGCGCGAAGGTCACCACCGGCGTCGTCTGCGGGATCGCGATCTGCTTTTTCTGGCCATTGTCGTAGGTCAGCGTCACCGTGCGACCTGCAATCTCGGTGACATCGGCGACCGTGCCGTTGGTCATCCGGCTGTTGGGCTCGAGATCCCACGGGCGGTCGCCTTCGCCGGCGCCCTTCAGCGCGGCCGGGAAGATCACCACCTCAAGCGCGCCGCTGCCGCCATCGGCCTTCGAAACAGAGGCAATGCCGAGGAAATCGCCTTGCTTGATATCCCCGGCATCCGCCTTGGCGACGCCGGAAATCTTCCACCCTTCAGCCAGCGCGATGGCGTCGGTAGCGCCTTCGCGGGTCTTCACCGTCAGCGTCGCTCCGGCAAAGGCGGTCACCGTGCCGCGAATGCGCACGGCCTCGGCGGCCTGCGCCGCGACCATGCTCGCGCCAGCGAGGCCTGAAATCGTGGCGAGCACGATGGCTGATGTCTTGAATGTCATGGATCTGATCCTCTTGGGAAAAGCTGGCCCGATGCGGCTGCCAGCAACATCAGGCTAACGCGCGAGCGGCGCAAAACCGCTGAACACTTCGGCGTTCGGCCCTTCAAAAGAACTTGATTGGGAGATCGGGGCGGAGATCCTATATGTGCCCTGGCGCCTGCGGTTTTGACGCCGGTTCACGATGCTGTGACGGTCGGTTTGGGCCTTGGCAAATCGCCGTCAAGCGGGCATTGTCCCGGCTCTCAGGCAACACCCTATCATTTGATCCAAAACTCTTTAGCCCCATGGAGTTGCCAATGCCCCAAACTGCAAAACACGAACCCTTCTCCAGGCTGGCGGCCGACGTTGCGCTCGAGCACCCCGGCCTCAAAGCCATCCGGGAGACAAAGGGATACAGTATTGAAGAGCTTTCCCTGACCTGCGGTCTGTCGACCAGCGAGATTGCCGACATAGAGAGCGGCAAGGACACCGATCCGACGAAACTTCGCCGGATCGCCGCAGCATTGCAATTGCCGGAAACGGCCCTGATCGATGCCCCGGCGCCCACGGCGCCTGTGGAAAACCGGTCCGTTTCATAAACAACGGCCAAGCGTCGTTCAACAAGCCCGCCATGGTTTGCCCTGGCGGGCTTGTTGCATTCGCCCAACGGCGAATGTCACTTCTTGCTCGGATCGTCCGCCGGGTTGACGTAGGTGATCGCGAACGGCCCCTCGCCATGAACCTGGACGATCGTAGCGCTTGTCGTCCAGGCGTAATGGTTCATTCCCTGTGGGGCTACGCCGAAGCCGCCGGCGGTCAGTTCGATGCCCTTGGTCTCGTCGAGCTTGTCGCCCATGCCGATATGAAAATTGCCGGAAATCACCGTCACATATTCCGAGGTGGGATGGTTGTGCGCGGCAATCCTGTAGCCGGCCGGCAGCTTCAACCGCAGCACGTAGATGCCATCCTTCGAGGGGTCCCCGGCGATGACAGCCATGTCCGCGCCGGCGGGCAAGACAGCAGGAGCAGGGCCCCATTTGATGGCGTCCGCGTTTATCGGCATGTCGTCGGCAAGCAGCGGCGCCGTCCCGATAAGCAGCAGCGCCAGAGCCGAGGCGAGCTTGAGCATGATGATCTCTCCGGTTGGTCGTGGGAGCACAGCATCAGCGCCGGCCCTGATCCATTGCGACCTACCAATGCAGCAGCCCGAACACATCTCCCGCATGGGGGATGCGCCTTGTGTTGCTGACATGCGGCGCGACCCGCCCGGCCTGGTACCGCTGCAGCCGTCGAGGGGCGGGGAGGTTGCCGCCGACCGAGCGTGAAGCTATCCAGTGTGAACGCTAACCGTTTTCGAATGGGACAATGCCGAGATGAGCCTTGAATCCGTGCGCGCCTTCCTGGCTGCCCATGCGCCCGATGTCGAAGTGCTCGTCACCGAAGCGAGTTCCGCGACGGTGGCGCTGGCGGCTGAGGCGCATGGCGTGGAGCCGGCGCAGATCGCCAAGACCATCTGCCTGCGCGTCGGCGGTGAGACCATGCTGATCGTGGCCGGCGGCATGTCGAGGCTCGACAACCGCAAATTCAAGGACCGTTTCGGCGGCAAGCCGCGCATGCTTGACGCCGACGAGGTTGTCGCGATTACCAGCCATCCCGTCGGCGGCGTCTGCCCATTCGGCCTGCCGGCGCCGCTGCCAATCTATTGCGACGTCTCGCTGCGCGCCTTCGATGAAGTCGTGCCCGCGGCCGGCGCCACCAACGCCGCTGTAAGGCTCAGCCCGCTGCGCATGGCACAGATTGTCGGCGCCGAATGGGTTGATGTGTGCCAAGGATGAATGTTGGTGATTTGAGAAGCAGGACCTTTGGGGGCAAGTCCTGTCTAAAAATGGTCGGAGTGGCCGGATTCGAACCGACGACCCCTTGACCCCCAGTCAAGTGCGCTACCGGGCTGCGCTACACTCCGGACCGCGCAAAGCCATATATTTTCAAGGGGTATGGTGCAAGCGCTAAAACGGCGCGCCGGGCCTGAAAGTCGCCAGCATTCGGCCTTGTCGCCGCAACGCCAAGGCGATATGGCTCGCGCAGTATCGATACGAAGGATTGCGCGTGGCAAATTCCTGTTTTTTTCTGGCGGCCGACGCCAATTATTTTCCGTATGCATGCTTGGCGGCGCGCAGAATTCTGGATGTTTCGGGAGACGCAACGCCAGGCTTCATCCTGCATGTCGGCGCACGTGATGCCGATATGCGTGTTGCTGAACGCCTGCTGAAGAACCGTCTTCGCATAATGGACGTTTCGGGGCTGTTTGCGGAGGCTGGCCATACTTTCCGGCCAAGCAATGTCGGCACTTTTGTTCGGCTTTTCGCCGACCAACTGCCTCAGTTCGCGGACTATGACCGCATCGCCCATGTCGATTGCGATGTTCTGTTCAATCGAGATATCGCGGATCTCGTGGGCCAGACACTTCATGCTCCGTTGTTGGCCGCTCACGACGATTACATGTATTTCCGCCCGGGCTATCGGAACAAACTGTCGATGCAGCCGGGGGCGCCTTATTTCAACGCCGGCATCATCGTCTTCAACATGCCGCCGGTGCGTCAACAGGGACTTTTGCACCGCGCCAGAGATGTTGCCGTTGCCGGGCAAATGAACGATCAGAACGCGCTGAACTTCGTCTTCGAGGGCAAGTGGCAGACGATGCACCCGAACTGGAATTTGATGTCCAACGATACGAAGGAGTTTCGGTTCGCCCAAGCCTATGCGCGGCATTTCGCCGGCGGCAAGCCATGGGGGAGCCAGGTCGATGTGGAGCCTGAGGCGCTTGCCGTCTGGCGCGATCTGGCAAGGAATACGCCGTGGCTTGAGCCCTTCCGGCAGCGTATTCCCTTCGAGCGGGGCGTCATGAGGCGGTTCGCCCGCAGGTTCGACGGTATCATGGGGATGTTGCCGAACAAGGACCGGTATCGGCGGCGCGCACGGTACGACGGCAGCAAGGTGCATAAGATATATGCCGAGCATGCTGACGCCGGGGCGATGGCTGTGCAGTTTCCGGAAGTACTCGGTGGTTTCGCCTGAGACCCGCAACGGAGCTCTCGCGAATGGGTCAGGCAACAGGTTGTAGCATGCCGCAAAAATCGTGTTTCTTTTTCGCCACCGACCAGAGGTATTTCCCGTATGCCTGCCTGGCGGCGCGCCGCGTGCTGGATGTGTCGGACCACCTCGACGGCTTTATTTTGCACACCGGTGTCATCTCCAACGAAGACCGAGCTATCGGAGAGCGTCTGCTCGGTGGGAAGATCCGCATCCTGGATGTCACGAAATTCATGGAAGCGACAAACTTCAACCGCGGAACGCACCCAACCCTTGCGACCTACATCAGGCTGTTTGCCGATCAATTGCCGGAGTTCGAACCATATGACCGCATCGCCTATTCCGACGCCGATGTGCTTTTCAACAGATCGATAGAAGACCTCTGCAACGTCCCGCTCAACGCTCCGCTGCTGGCCGCACACGATGAGCAGACCTATTTCGACGTAAAGTATCGACAGCATTTACCGATGCAGCCAGGCGCGCCGAAGTTCAATGCCGGCGTGCTGGTGTTCAACATGCCACTGGTCAGGCAGGAGGGGCTTCTGGAGCGTACCCGGCAGTTGGCCTCCGAGCAGGTTTACGGGATGGATCAAGGTGCATTGAACGTGGCTTTCGAGGGCAGGTGGCAGACGATGCACCCGTTCTGGAACGTGATGACCAACTACACCAGCCAGATTTCTTTCAGCCGCTGCTACGCCCGCCACTTCGCCTGGGGCAAGCCCTGGGACCGTCCGCCGATCGGTGTCGAGGTCGGCGCCATGGCGATCTATCGTGATCTGGCGAAAGGCACGCCCTGGGCCGGCCGTTTCAACAGCAACTGGCCGATCAAGAGAGGCATATTGAAAAACCTCGGCCGCAAGTTCGACGCCATCAGCGGGATTTTGCTGAACGACGAGAAGCGCAAGCGACGGGCGCGGTTCGACGCCGAAAAGGTCAGCGCCATCTTTGCCAGCCATGCGGACACTTCGATGTTGGCCGTGCAATACCCCGAACGGGTAGCTGGCATAGCCAGATAGAACTTGACGCTCCGCCGGACGCGGTTCCTCCCGCCAATCTTCCTCGATAAGTCTATTGCCTCGCTGGTTGATGCCCTCCGGCTAGCACGCTCAAGGCCGAGCCGATACTTAGCTCCAATCCAGATTGATGTTGCGGATGCCTTCCTGCGCGATCCGGCCCCGCAGCTTGCCGATCCGGTCGGCCAGGTCTGGCGAGAACCGTTCATGTGTCTCGACCAGGATTTGTCCAATCGAACGGTGAATGCTGGCGTCCAGCATGGCTTCGATGCATTCCGCTTCGGCCCCTTCTATGTCCATCTTGACGATGGCGATCGGCTCATGGAGACCTTGCAGGAACTGCACCAGGTCAACCACCTCAACTTCAAAGCTTTTCCCGTTCGTGTGTTCGTGTGTCTGGATCAGGGACGACGATTCGGTCCTGCGGAGATCGCTGACGTCCGGCCTCTGATGGAATGTGGCCGCTCGCGCTGATCCACCAACAGCCTTCGGAATGATCGTCACCCGGTCGTTGTTGCCAAACCTTTTCGTCAAAATCTGGCGAGCAACAGGGTCAGGCTCGAAAGCAATCACCCGCATCCCATAGGCTAGTACATGTCCCGTGACGTCGCCAATATTGGCGCCGAGATCGATGAACAGACTATCGGCGGGAAGCTTTTTCATAAGCTGATGGAAGTCGTATTCGGCCTGCCGCACACGCCGCGGGGGCCTGTGCCATCGGCGATACGCGTACCAGCGCAGCATGAATTCGAAATAGCTTTCCCTCAGCATAACCACGCCCGTCAGATTAGTGGCGCCCACCAACCCGGAATATTATCCAGCCCGGCAAGCACGCCAACTCAATTGGAATTTTGTCAGTCGCGTTTAGCGACGTTTTCCCACCATCACAACATAAATGCGCCGCCGGCAACCCGTGCTCAATTCGACCAGGGGTTGGAGCAAGCAGATCAAAGCCTGCGAGGGCCTGCACAACCCCGGTATTGGCGTGCGCGGCTGTTCCTGTCCTTTAGGATTACTCGGCTACCTCGGTTGCGCCACCGCCCGCAACCCGCGCTGATGCCTGTATTCCAGCGCGATCGCGCCCCAGATCAGGCCGAGCAGCAGGTAGACATGGCGCCAGTGGTCGATGTCGATGAAGGTGCCGAGCCCGATATTGCCGATGAAAGCGACGTAGGCGCAGAGCAGATAGGGCTGCCATGGCCGGTCGCGCAAAAGGATGCGGAAGCCGGCGGCGATCGTCCACAGCGTCAGCGACAGGAACGAGACGAAGCCGAGCCAGCCATAATCCATCAACGTCTTCAGCCAGATGTCGTGCGTGTCTTCGCCAAAAATGGTGCCGAACACCAGCGGGCCGATGCCGAGCGGATATTCGAGCGCCATCTCGAAGCCGATCGTGTAGCGGGCGAAGCGGCCAAGGCGCGCCGTGTCGTAGCTCTGTTCCAGCTGGGCGCGGCTGGAAAACATCTCGCCGACGCCGGGCAGCTGCAGAATGACGATCATGGCGACCACCAGCAGGGTGACGGCGGCAATGGTCATGATGATGACGCGCAGCCGGAACTTGCCGCTGTTGCTTTGCAGGAACAGGGCGCCGGTGAGCAGGATGGCCGAGACGGCGAACATGCCCCAGGCGCCGCGCGAGAAGGAGAAGAAAATGCCGGCGGTGATGATCAGCAGCGGCACCGCCAGAAGCGGCATGCGCGCGATCGAGCCGGTCAACAGGAGATAGAGCAGATAGATGCCGGGCAGCACCAGGAACGGCCCGAACACGTTCGGATCCTGGAAGGCGCCCTGGGCGCGGTCGTATCTGGTGAAGATTTCAGCGCCCGGGAAAGCGTGGAAATAGCCGGCAATGCCGAGCAGCGAGGTCACCACCGCGGAGACGACATAGGCGATGAAGATCAGCCGGTAGAGGCCGGGCTGCACCGCCGTCACCGACGAGAAGAACACCGCGGTGAACGCGAGAAACAGCGAGACGGCGAGATAGAGCGGTGTGTTGGCGAGATCGGCCATCTGCGTCATGGCAATCATGCCGCCGATGTTCATCGTGATCAGCAGCACGAGCAGCGGCACGGCGGCGCGCGATATGCGCAGGCCAAACAGCACCCACACCCCGATCAGCCCGAGCATGAAAAGATCGTAGGGCGCCGGTTCGTCGATGACGAAGCCTGACAGGAAGACGCCGAAAAACACCGCGCCGGAGGATATCAGCCCGATCAGCTTGGCATTGACCGCAGCCTGCGGCACATCATGGGAAATCGCGCTCAATAGGCGTTTTCCGTGTTGAGCAGCCGCAGCGGCGTCATGAGCAGGATGCGCAGATCGAACAGCATCGACCAGTTCTCGATGTAATAGAGGTCGTATTCCGTGCGCATGCGGATCTTCTCATTGGTGTCCATCTCGCCGCGCCAGCCATTGATCTGCGCCCAGCCGGTAACGCCGGGCTTGACCTTGTGGCGGGCGAAATAGCCGTCGACCACCTCATTGTAGAGAAGGTTGTGCGACTGCGCGGCAATCGCATGCGGGCGCGGACCGACCAGTGACAGCGTGCCGAACAGCGAGTTGAAGAACTGCGGCAGCTCGTCGATCGAGCTCTTGCGGATGAAGCGGCCGACGCGGGTGACGCGCGGATCGTTCTTGGTCACCGTCTGCTTGGCGGTCGGGTCGGAGCGGTCGGTATACATGGAGCGGAATTTGTAGACTTCGACGATCTCATTGTTGAAGCCGTGCCGCTTCTGCTTGAACAGCACCGGACCCTTGCTGTCGAGCTTGATGGCGATGGCAGTCGCCAGCATCACCGGTGAAAACAGGATGATGCCGATCAGCGAGAAGACGATGTCGAAGGCGCGCTTGGCGACCGAATCCCAGTCGTTGATCGGCCTGTCGAAGATGTCGAGCATCGGCACCGAGCCGATGTAGGAATAGGCGCGCGGGCGAAACTGCAGCGCGTTGGAATGCGCCGAGAGCCGGATGTCGACCGGCAGCACCCACAGCTTCTTCAGCAGTTGCAGCACGCGCGTTTCGGCAGTCAGCGGCAGCGACACGATCAGCATGTCGATGCGCGCGATGCGGGCGAATTCCATCAGCTCCGAAATGGTGCCGAGCTTGGGATAGCCGGCCACGATCGGCGGCGAGCGCTTGTCGCCGCGGTCATCGAAGATGCCGCAGATACGGATGTCGTTGTCTGGCTGCTTCTCGACCGAGCGGATCAGCATCTCGGCCGCCTTGCCGCCGCCGACGATGACGGCGCGGCGTTCCATGCGGCCGTTGCGCGCCCAGCGCCGGATCAGCTTCGACATCACCAGCCTGAGGCCGAACAGCAGAAGCAGGCCGACGACAAACCAGGTGCCGAACAGCAGACGCGAATAATCCTCCGACATTTTCATGATGAAGGCCGTCAGCGCCATCAGCGCGAAGGTGCCGGCCCAGACCATCAGCACGCGGCCGAGATTGGAGATCGGTCGCATCAAGGCGGAGATCTGGTAGCAATCGCTGACGTCGAGCAGCACCACGGCCACGAATGACGCCGCGGCAATGGTCAGCGGATATTGCCAGGCGAGATAGTTGAAGAAGCCGACAAAGTGGAAGTAGAGCGCGAGCCCCGACAGGAACAGCAAGCCGAATTCGCCTATGCGCAATACGCCGCTGACCATGACCGGCGACATCGTATCGCGCCGGTATTGCGAGGCGACCTGGCGGGCAACACTGTTCATGCCGCCGGGCGTGGGGCTCTCGGCAGGACTGTCGAATTTGCGCACCGCATCGGCCGAAAAGCGGCGCGTGGGGTCGGTCTCGTTCATCGGGTTTCCCACAAGCTTCCGCGATGACGATAGCAGAAAGAGAGCTAAAAAAACCTTGAGACAACTTGTGGTTTTGGAGGGTCCTCTATCTGTTAAGCGCGGCGAAATAGGCCTTTTCGATTTCGGCGGCCATCACATCGGCGCCGAATCGCGCCTTGAGGCTGGCCGTATCGGGCATGACGCGCCGGTAGGCGTCGAGATCGCGCAGCGCTTCACCCACCTTGTCGCCGAGTTGGCGCGGATCGGGACGGATCAGGGCAGGGGATCCCTCACCGAAGATTTCGGGAATGCCGCCGACGGCCGTGGCGATCATCGGCCTGCCGGCCGCTAGCGTCTCCAGAACGATATAGGGCATGGCTTCCGCGCGGGAGGGGACGACGACCAGATCGGCCAGCGAAAATGCCTCCCTGGCTGGCATAGGCGGCAAGAAGCGGACCTGTTTTTCGAGGCCCAGCCGTTTCACCTGCGCATGGTAGCGCGGCAGGTCGTCGCCATCGCCGACCATGACCGCGGTCAAGCGGCGCTCAAGCTGGGACCCGGCCAGCACCAGCGCCTCGATGAAAATGTCAGGCCCTTTGAGGTCGCGCATCATGCCGATGTAGAGCAGGTCGGCTGCGTCGGGCTGTGCGACCACCGGTTCGAACTCGGCGGCGCGCAGGCCGTTATAGACCAGCGTGTTCGGGATAGGCGGTTCGCCGACCTTCTTGCGATAGGTGCGCCGCTCATAGTCGGAGACGAACAGCAGGCAGTCGGTGAAGCGCGCCATGAAGCGCTCGAGCGCGAAGAACAGCTTCCCGGTCGTCGTCGTTTCGTCATAGTGGAGGGAGCCGCCATGCGGCGAATAGAGGCGGGCTACGCGAGACCTAGATACCCGCAACAATGAGCCGAACAGACGGGCATAGGCGCCACCTTTGGCGCCGTGCCCGTGCAACACGTCCGGCCGCAATTCCTTGATGATTCGATAGGTACGCCAGGCCGAGGCGAAGTCGCCCGGCCCGACATGGCGCTGCATCGGCGTGCGATGGATGCCGAGCGCCAGGCTGTCCTTCATCTGGTCGAACAGGCGTTCCTCGTATTCGCCGCCGGTGGTCGAATCGCAGACGATGCCGACAACATGTCCGGCGGCGAGCTGGGCCTCCGTCAGGTCGCGCACATGCCGGAAGATCCCGCCGACGGGTGAGCGAAAGCAGTGGACGATCCTGAGCTGGTCCGCCACGTTGATGTCAGAACAGGCGTTCGCGAACGTAGACCGTGTCGCCCGGCAGCAGCGGATCGGAGGTAACCACCCGGCCTGTCATCACCTTGCCGTTGATGTCGCGGGTGATGTCGACGCTTTCCTGGTTGGCGCGCGGCGAGAAACCTCCGGCAATCGCGATGGCCTTCTGCACGGTGAGGCCCGGCACGTAGGAATACTGGCCGGCGGCGCCCACTTCGCCCATGACGAAGATCGGCCGGTAGCGATCGATCTCGACCGACACGTCGGGGTCGCGCAGATAGCCTTGGCGCAGTTTGTCGGCGAGCGCTTTTTCCAGCTGCTGGGCCGTGTGGCCGCGCGCCGGCACCGCGCCGACCAGCGGGAAGGACATGTAGCCGGACTGATCGACACTGTAGGTGTTGGTCAGACCGTCCTGTTCGAACACGGTGACGCGGACACGGTCGCCGGCGCCGAGCCGATAGGGCTGGTCGAGTACCTCGTGGAAGGCCGCCGGCGTCGGCCGGTAGCTGGAGCAGCCGGCGAGCATCGACACGGCCAGCAGAGCGCGAAACAGACCAGCAGCGCTTTTCATGATCGGACACACACCTTCGTCGCTATGGCCGCCAGGACACGGCGGCAAACCTTAAGGATCTGGGTTCGTTATCATCCTGTTAGGGTTAATGGCCGGTAAAGGGACGCGGCCGATTTGGCGGCAATCGACAAAAAGCCGTATAGTTTTGCTGGCTTTGTTTACCGGATGTCAGCAAACCCTAACAGCTGCTTACCGCGATCTTAACGGCTGAGTTACCATAGTTGTTTACGCTACCATCTAGCCTCATGTCCGGAGCAGGAATGCATGTCCGACCAGTCCGCGGCCGCAGATGTCGATGTCGACCTGAGACAGCTCTTCGCCAGCCTGGCGCGGAACTGGCTGCGCGTTCTTGTGATCACGCTTCTCGTCACTGGTCTCGCCTTCGCGTTCGCGTGGCTTGCCACGCCACATTATAAGGCCACGACGCAGCTGAAAATCCAGTTGAGCGAATCGGCCTATACGCGGCCTGCCGGCACCAATGAAGACGACAAACCTGTGCTCGATGCGGAAGGTGTAGCAACCGAGGTTCAGGTCATTTCCTCGTCCGACATTCTCAAGCAGGTGGCTGCCGACCTTAAGCTGGGCGACAAGCCCGAGTTCAACTATGCGCTCGGCATGTCGCCGGTCACCCGGCTCCTGGTCATTGCCGGGCTGAAGAGCGATCCGGAAGAAATTCCGCTCGAAGAGCGCGTGCTGACGAAGATGCGCGACAAGCTCAATGTTTATGGCGTGGAAAAGACCCGCGTCATCGCCGTCGAATTTTCCTCTGAAGATCCCCAGCTTGCCGCTGACATTCCGAACGCCATCGCCAAGGCCTACCTGGCCTATCAGGCGGACGCCAAGACCAAGTCGAACGCCGCCGCGACCGCCTTCCTCGGGCCGGAAATCGACGATCTGCAGAAGCAGGTCAGGGATGCAGAGGCCAAGGTCGCGGCCTTCCGTTCCGCCCAGTCGGACCTGTTGATGGGCGGCAACAATTCGGTGCTGGCGACACAGCAATTGTCCGAGCTATCGACCGAACTGTCGCGTGTGCGCGCCAGCCGCGCTTCGGCCGAGGCGACGGCCGAAAGGGTGCGCCAGGCTTTGCAGAATGGCGGTTCGCTGGACGCTGTACCCGAAGTGCTGTCTTCCGATCTGATCCAGCGGCTGCGTGAGCGTCAGATCGAGCTCAGAACCAACATCGCCGATCTTTCCACCACCTTGCTCGACAACCATCCCCGCCTGCGGGCGATGAGGTCGCAGCTTGCCGATCTCGACGGCCAGATCCGCAACGAAGCGCAAAAAATCATGCGCGGGTTGCTGACGCAGGCGCAGACCGCCCAGGCGCGCGAAAACCAGCTGATATCGGACGTCAACAAGCTGAAAGCGGCGTCGTCGCGGGCCGGCGAGGAGCAAGTCCAGCTGGATGCGCTGCAGCGTGAGGCGAACGTCCGGCGCCAGCAGCTTGAATCCTATATGGCGAGCTTCCGCGAAGTGTCCTCGCGCAAAAACTATCTGCCGGTCGATGCCAGCGTGTTTTCCGAGGCGCGCGTGCCGTCGGAACCCTATTTCCCCAAGCTCGTGCCGATCGTCGGCGCCGCCTTAGTCGGCTCGCTGCTGCTGATGTCGGTCATCACGCTGCTGCAGGAGCTGTTTTCCGGCCGCGCCATGCGTCCGGCCCCAGGGGCGCGCTTCGAGCGTATCGAGCAGGTTGCGATGTCGGCAATGTCGGCGCCGGTCGTCCACCCGGAACCGGCTCCTGAGGTCGTGGAAGTGGACGATCAGCCGACGACCGTGGAGTCTGAACTGGTGCCAGAGCCCGAGCCGGCTCCTTCAGTGCTGGAAGGAGCAGCGGCTGCCGGTTCCGAACCGCAAGCCGAACCTGTCCGCTCCAGCCTTGGCGAGATCGATGTCGAGAAGGCGGCGGAAAAGCTGATCGCCAGCGGTGCTGCGCGCGCCATCTTCGTGTCGCCCGAAGGCGATGAGGCGGCTGCATCGGCAGTGCTGGTAGCGCGCGAAGTCTCCGACGCTGGCCCGCGCGTGCTGCTGCTCGATCTCACGGCGTCAGGTGCCGCCTCGCGGCCGATGCTGGACAGCGGACTTTTCCCCGGCATCACCAATCTGCTGGCTTCGGAAGCGCAGTTCAGCGACGTCATTCACGCTGACCTCTATTCCGACTGCCATGTCGTTCCCGTCGGCACCGCCGATCCGGTTCGCGCCATGCGCGCCGCCGACCGGCTGCCGATCATCATGCAGTCGCTGACCACCGCCTATGATCTGGTCATCGTCGAATGCGGACCGGCCGATGCGCAAGGCATCAGCCGACTGGTCGGCGACAGCACCGAGGTCTTCATGTCCATGCTGCAGGCGGACGATGAGGTGGCGCAGGCCGCCGTCGAGCTGATCGAAAGCGGCTATCCCGACCTCACTCTGGTGACGCCGATCGGCCACGAGACGCCGGGTAACCCCGTGCCGGGACGACGTAGCGCCGCCTGAGACATCAGACAATTCGACTTAGGCGGCGCTACTACGGATCGGCTCGTCCATCGCCCGCCGGCTCCCGAAAAACCAAGCCTGTCAGTCGGCGCCGGGATCTACCCCAACTCCAGGGTCGTCACGCCAAATATTCGGCGCGAGTCGACCTTCGGAGGCGGGCCCTTGTACATGCGCGTGGTGGTGAAGGTCGGCCTGAAACCAGTTGCTGAAAGCGCCGTGGTGAAATCGAAATTTTCGGCAGGAACGTCGATATGCAGGTCGCCACCTTCGCATGCGGCAGCCAGACTGCCCATGAGCTGCATCGCCGTCTCGGTGTCGTCGGCAAACAGCGGGCCGATCTTGTAACCCGAACGGCAGGGACGAGCCACGGCGTAGCCTATGGTGCCGAGTGAACTGATCGCGGCGAACCCGCAATGCGGCGGCTGCGCCCAGCGGTGCAGGAAGGCTCGTCGAGGCGCGGGGAAACAGCGGGCGTCATAGGCGATGATGTCGGGCACGAGTTGCGTGGTTATCATGCGCACCCCTTCGCTTCGGACGGGCGGGGTCGCGATACGGCCGCTGAAGCGGATGGTTTCGTACGCCGAGCTGAATCCCGTGCGGCGATAATTCGCCAGCTGCGCGGCGACCCCGTCGAGGCCGACCGTTCGGCCGGCCAGCCTGGCCATGCCCGCATTCCAGACTGCTTTGCCATGGCCTTTGCCGCGCATGTCTGGTCGGCAGATGTAGAGACCGATGAAACCGAAGTTGCTGCCATAGGCGACAGCCGAGATGGCGGCGGTCATCTCGTTGTCGACAAAAGCGCCGATGAACCCTTCAGGATCGGTTGGCCGGAACGCCGCGGCATCATCAAGGCCAGGGTTCCAGCCTTCAGCCGCCGCCCAGTCGATGAGAACGGTCAGTTCCGGCGGAGACAATGCGCGGACGGTAGGCTTCATAGCGTTCACTCCGCGGCGACCACCCCCGGCGAGAAGGATTTCAGCACGCCGCGATAGGGCTTGGCCAGCGGACTGGCATAGGCGCCGCGCTTCGAGGTCGACAGGCCCAATGCGATCAGCGCCTCGGCCTGTTTGAGGGCGGCGCCGATGCCGTCGATGACGGGCAGGTCGAATTCTTGCTGCAACCGGTGTGCCAGGTCGGCCATGCCGGCGCAGCCGAGCACGATGGCCTCGGCGCGGTCTTCCGCTATGGCGCGGGCGATCTCGGCGCGCAGTTTCTCGACAGCGCCGGAAGCAGCGTCTTCGAGCGAGAGTACGGGAATGTCGGCGGCGCGCACGCGCGCGCGCCCGGCCATGCCGTAGCGGTGCACCAGCCCCTCGACAGGGACACGCGAGCGTTCGGTGGTCGTCACCACTGTGAAGCGCTGGGCAATGTAGGAGGCGACACTGAGTGCGGCCTCGCAGATGCCGATGACCGGAATGGAGGCCATGGCGCGTGCCGCATCCAGGCCGGTATCGTCGAAGCAGGCGATGATGGCGGCCTGAGCCCCGGCACGTTCGCCGGCGGCGATCTCCATCAAAAGGCCGGGCACGGCCAATGCCTCGTCATAATAGCCCTCGATCGAGGCCGGGCCCATCGAGGAGGTGACCGCGATCACCTCGGTCCCGGCGCCGGCAACGCCGCGCGCCGCCGCCGCGATCGTCTCGGTCATGCTCGCCGTCGTGTTGGGGTTCACCACCAGTATCTGCACAATCAAACCCTGGCCCGCCTGCGGCCAACATAGAGGATGGCGCCCAGTGTGGCCAGGATTACCAGGAAGGAGAACACGGTGGTCACCGTGCCCAGCGCGTAGAGCACCGGCGTCGTGACATTGGTGGTCATGCCGTAGATCTCGAGCGGCAGCGTGTTGAAGGTGCCCGACGTCATCAGCGTGCGGGCGAACTCGTCATAGGACAGCGTGAAGCCGAACAGGCCGACGCCGATCAGGCTCGGCGCGATCATCGGCAGCACGACATGGGCGAAGGTCTGCCAGGAGTTGGCGCCCAGGTCACGCGCGGCTTCCTCATAGGCGGGCGAGAAGCGGTTGAAGACGGCGAACATGATGAGCACGCCGAAGGGCAAGGTCCAGGTCAGGTGCGCGCCGAAGGCCGATGTGTACCAGGCTGGGCGGAAGCCGACCTGCTGGAAGACGACGCCGATGCCGAGCGAAATGATGATCGAGGGTACTACGAGGCTGGCGACCGCCAGGTAGAACAAAGCGGTGGCGCCACGAAATTTTTGCCGGAAAGCGAGCCCTGCCAGCAGCGACACGACGACGGTGACGATCATCACCATAAGGCCGAGCACGAGCGAGCGCTTGAAGCTGCCGCCGAAATCGCCGACCGCCTGGCGCTCGAACAGATTGGCGAACCAGTGCAGCGACACGCCATTGAGCGGGAAGGTGAGGCCGCCGGTCTCGCCTTGGAAAGAAAGGATCAGGATCGCCGACAGCGGGCCGTAGAGGAACAGCACGAACAGAGTGAAGAAGACCGCAAGCACATAGAATTCGAGGGTGCGTTTTTCGTGGCTCACCTCAAAGCTCCTTGCGGATGTCGACGATGCGCAGGATGCCCGCGACCATCAACAGTACCAACACCAGCAACACTACGGCATTGGCGGCGGCTGCGGGATACTGCAGCAGCGACATCTGGTTCTTCATCATCAGTGCGACCGACGCGCTCTGGCCGCCCGACATCACCTGCACAGTGGAGAAATCGGCCATCACCAGCGTGACGACGAAGATGGTGCCGATCGCCATGCCGGGCTTGGCCAGCGGGATGACGACGTTCCACAAGATCTGCCAGCCGGACGCGCCGGCATCGCGCGCGGCCTCGACCAGCGAGCGGTCGATGCGCATCAACGTGTTGAAGATCGGCGTTACCATGAACAGCGTGTAGAGATGCACCATGGCCAGCACCACGGCGAATTCCGAATAGAGCAGCCATTCGATGGGTTTTGGCACCAGCCCCAATTGCACCAGCGTCGAGTTGATCAACCCGTTACGGCCAAGCACCGGGATCCACGAGATCATGCGGATGATGTTGGAGGTCAGGAACGGCACCGTGCAGACAAGGAACAGCACCATCTGCATGGCGGTGGTGCGGATATGGAAGGCGAGGAAATAGGCGACCCAGAAGCCGATGAACAAGGTCAGAGCCCAGACGATGGCGGCGAATTTGATGGTGTTGAGATAGGTCTTCCAGGTGACCCATGATCCCAGCACGTCGGAATAGTTCGTCGTCAGGAAATCCGGATACATGGCGGCGAAGTCATAATCCCAGAAGGAGACGACGACGATCATGATGATTGGCAAGAGCAGGAACGCACCGAGGATGAGCGCCAGCGGCGCCGATTGGAGGTAGGGCGTGACGGCACTGATTGAGAAGCGGCGGTGTCTGGCGGGCTTGGCTGCTGCGATGGCGGGGCTTTCGAGCGCGACTGTCATTGGGAAAATCCTCCGTGTGATCGCGATGACTTGCGATCCTTCGCGCCCCCCTCTGTCCTGCCGGACATCTCCCCCACGAGGGGGGAGATCGAACTCTCATAACGGCCTTCGCCAAACTCCAACGTTGCTAACGAAGAGCCTGCCATGACGCTGCCAATCTCCCCCCAAGTGGGGGAGATGTCCGGCAGGACAGAGGGGGGCGCGAAGGATCGCAACATCACAGTGAACGCGTCCGCTCTACGCCGCGATGAACTCGTTCCAGCGCTTCACCATGTAGCGGTCCTCGTCCATGACCGAGTTCCAGCAGGCGACCTTGCCCATACGCTCTTCGAACGAGCCGCCGTCGCGCACGGCGCCGGCCTTTTCCATGACGGTGCCGTCCGGCGCCTTGATCTCGCCCTTGGCCGGCTTGCCTTCGATCCAGTAGCCCCATTCGTCCTCGGACATGAACTTCTTGGCCGAGACCATATTGGCGGAATAGTAGCCTTGGCGGTTGAGATAGCCGCCGACCCAGCCCGACGTATACCAGTTGATGTATTCGTAGGCCGCGTCGAGCTCGGCGCCTTTCAGATGGGCGGCAAGTCCAAGGCCGCCGCCCCATGAGCGGTAGCCTTCCTTGAGCGGCTGGAAGCGGCAGGCGATGCCTTTGGAACGGACGGCGGCGACGGCCGGCGACCACATCGACTGGATGACCACTTCGCCCGATGCCATCAGGTTGACGCTCTCGTCGAACGACTTCCAGAAGGCGCGGAACTGGCCGGCCTGCTTGGCCTTGATGAGGAAGTCGATCGTCTTGTCGATCTCTTCTTTGGTCATGTTGCCCTTGTCAGCATATTCGATGCTGCCTGTGGCCTCCATGATCATGGCCGCATCCATGATGCCGATGGACGGGATGTTGAGGATCGCGGTCTTGCCCTTGAAGGCCGGGTCCATGATGTCGGCCCAGGTGGTGATGTCGCGGCCGACGAGGTCGGGCCGGATGCCTAGCGTATCGGCGTTGTAGATCGTCGGCACCATGGTGAACCACTTGGTCGGCGCCTTGGCGAAGGTCTTTGAGTCCTGCGCTTCGACATAGCCGACCGTGTGCGGCGCGGTGCCTTGGGCAATGATGCTGTCGGGCGTCAGCTTGCCGGTTTTGAACAACGGTACCAGTTCGTCGTAGTATTTCAGCTTACTGACATCCATCGGCTGCAGCACGCCGCTCGGGAACACCTTCTTGCAGATCCAGTATTCGATGTCGGCGATGTCATAGCTGTCGGGCTGGGTCACGGCGCGCTGGGCGGCCGCGTCCGAATCGGTCGCCGTCATTTCCAGCGTGATGCCGAGGTCGGCCTTGCACTTGTCGGCGATCGCGTTCAGGTTCGACACGCCGGTGCCGAACTGGCGGAGCGTGATGTTGGACTGCGCCCAGATGGTCGGGAAGCCTGTAATGGCGCCCGAGCCTGCGGCGAGGCCGACGGCGGCCGCACCTGTCTTGAGCAACGAACGGCGCGAAATTCCGGTCTTTGTTTCTACTGTTTTTGTCATTCCTATTCCCCTGTTTTGTTTTGCTTCGTCGAACTCATGAATGAAGGCGCCCGAGGACGATGGCGTCCTCGGAATCCCAGGCGAGCGGTACGGCGCCGCCAAGGGCGACGGGTTTGGCGAAGAAGTCGGAATCGTCGATGATGACCGTGAAATCGTCGATGCCGGCACCGGTGACCGACAGCTTCACCGTGGCGCCGCGATACTCGATGTTGGAGACGATGCCGGTGAAGCCGAGGCCGGGCGAGGGCGCTTCGCCGATGCGCACATGGTCGGTGCGGATGGCGATGTCGATCGGCGTGCCAACCTCCTGGCCCGCCTCCCGGCCTTGCCCGCGGGCGGCGAGCGAGGCGCCACCATTGACGTCGAAGACGACCATGCCGTCGCGCGCGCCGGTGACCCGGCCGGAGATCACATTGTGGTCGCCCATGAAGCGCGCGACAAAGGCCGAGGCCGGCCGTTCGAACACATCGCGGGGCGGTGCGGCCTGTTCGATGCGGCCGTCATTCATCACCACGATCAGGTCCGCCAAGGCCATGGCCTCTTCCTGGCTGTGGGTGACGTGGACGAAAGTGATGCCAAGCGAGGTCTGCAATTTCTTCAGCTCGGCGCGCATGCGTATCTTCAGGAACGGGTCGAGTGCCGACAGCGGCTCGTCGAGCAGCAGCGCCTCGGGATCGGTGATCAGAGCGCGGGCGAGTGCAACACGCTGCTGCTGGCCGCCGGAAAGCTGCGCCGGCCGGCGCGTCGCATAGGCCTCCATCTGCATCAGCTTGAGCATGTCGAGCGCCTTGGCACGGCGCTGCTCCTTGTCGACGCCCTTCATCTTCAGGCTGAAGGCGACATTGTCGACAAGGTCGAGATGCGGAAACAGCGCATAGGACTGGAACATCATCGCCGTGCCACGCTTTGCCGGCGGCAGGTCGGTGACGACGATGTTGCCGAGGCGGACATCGCCCGACGAAATGCTTTCATGGCCGGCAATCATGCGCAGCGTCGAGGTCTTGCCGCAGCCGGAGGGGCCAAGCAGGCAGCAATAGGTGCCTGCCGGTATCTTCAGGCTGATGGCCTCGACAGCAGTCGTCGTTCCGTACACTTTCGAAACGGAGACGATGTCGATCTCGGCGGCTTTGGACATTCAGGCTTCCCCGTTTGGTCGCGTCAACCAATGCATTATGCGTGCCAATCGGCGAGATTCGGCCAAGCGTTTGAATCATCAGCAAAATCGGAATTCGTGCCCACTGCCTAGCCGGTGGGCTATCTTATGCATTGCACAAATTATGGGCGATTGTGCGCGATCCGCGCAATAATCGTATGCAATCTTTTTTGGCTTCGTGTCCACTTTGCCTCTCGTGCGCAGGCGACGAGTTGCGCTAGAAGAGGCTGGGAACCATCATCGCCATGAACATTGCCGATCAGATCCATTCCGCCGACAGCGCCAACCAGGATCGCGCCCAGGCGATTCGCGACAATCTGCGGGACGCCATCGTTGACCGTCGGCTGACGCCCGGCACCAAGCTGTCGGAAGGCGAGGTCGGCACGCTGTTCGACGTCTCGCGCACGGTCGCGCGCGCGGCGCTGCAGATGCTGTCCTTCGAGGGGCTGGTGCGTACCGAGCGCAACCGTGGCGCCTTCGTCGCCAACCCTTCGCCCGAGGAAGCGCGCCAGGTGTTCGCATCGCGCCGGCTGATCGAGCCGGGCATCGCCATTGCCGCCTGCGGGCGGGTCACAGCCACCGATATCGCTGCGTTCCGCGCGCAGCTCGACGAGGAAGGCCGCTTCATCGCCGAGCGCGGCCCAACCGCGCGGCGCTCCGAAATCAAGGCGTCGGGCGATTTCCATCTGCTGCTCGCCTCCGTCGCCGGCAATGCCATCCTGCAGCGCTTCATGGAGGAGCTGGTGGCGCGTTCGTCGCTGGTGATCGCCCTTTACGGACGATCCGGCGTGTCGGCCTGCGGGCACAGTGAGCACACGGAAATGGTCGGCGCGCTGGAGAGCGGCGATTGCGGGTTGGTGAGCCGGCTGATGCTGCACCATATCGACCACATCGAGGCGGATCTCGACCTGCGGGTCAGGGCCGGCCCGGCGCTCCGCGAAGCGCTGAATTTCTGAACGCTAGTTTTCGTCGTCCGTGGGAGCGGGCGCTGCCTGTCCGGCGGCCTTGCGGCGCAGCATCTTGGTCAGTTTCCAGACCGTCGGGTTGTTCTTGATGAAGGCTTTCGCCCGTGCGCCCTGCCGCAGCGCCGACGCCAGGGCGCGTCCCTTCAGCGTCAGGGGCGCCAGCACCTCGAAATGCTGGGTCTCGATATCGCACCAGAGCCGCTTGTAGGGCTCGTCGCCGACCGAGAAATCATAGACATCGAAGCCTGTTTGGCAGGCTTCCTCGATGATGTCGAAGAAAAGGAAATCGCCGGGGCTGGTGTGGCCGAGATCGTCCTCGGCGATGGCGCCGAATTCGCAGATCAGGCGTTTGCCCGAGCGGCTCGAGCCGGTGATTGCGCGCAGCTTGCCGGCCACTTCGAGCCCATGCAGCACAAAGGCCGGTTTCTCCTCGGCCAGCGCGCCGGCGAAGAGGGCACGGAAGAAAGCCCGCACCTCCGGCTCGCCGAAGACATTGGCGATGCCCATCTTGGCGAAGCGGAACTCCTTCATCTCGAAGAAAGCGTCGAGCAGCCGGTTCACGTCTTCCGGTGTCTGCGCCTCGATGCGGCGATGAACGCCGACCGCCTCGAACTTGCGTGTCTGCGAACGGTGCTTCTTGCGCTTGCGCTTGCCGCCCACACGCGACAGCAGCACATCGAAACCACCGTCGAGATTGACGGCGAGCGACAGGTTTGGGCTCGGAAAGTTGGAGAACGCCGCCAGCGGATTGGCAACGCCATCGAGGTCGGGGAGCAGCCTTTCCAAGGCAACGAGATCGATGTCGGGGCGCGCCTTGCCGATCGCCGTCACCAGCCTGCGGATCCCCCCGGCATCGGCCTTTGCCAGCCATGCCGGATCGGCGGCGGCGAAATTGCCGTTGGCATGGCGCCCGCCCATGAAGCGGGCGACGCGGAATGGACCAGTTCGCGTGATTTGCAGTGCCAGTGCAAAGACCGGCCTATCCTCGATTGTCAGCGTGGCGACGACCGCATCGGGATTGGCCTGCGCCGTCCAGGCATGAACCCAGGCCGCGCTTTGCGCCGGCGCAAACAGCGCCGAACGGCAGAATTCGCCGTAAGAGGCGAGCGCGGCAGCATCTGCGATCGACACCGACAGACTGGTCTGGTCGGCAGCCGGCGCACGCGCAGACGCCTTGCTTGCGGCGAGCCGATTGCCGTCAAATGACGCGGTGGCGTCAACCATACCTCAATCCTTAAGGCGTATTCGTCGCGATCAGGAGTTCGCGTCGGCGCGTTCCGTGCTTGGATCGAGCCTAGGCGCAAAAGGTGAATGAATGATCGACGGTGGTGAGGCAGTTCGGAAACTGGCGCTTAATATCGCCCGCTTTACCGGCCTTGCACCGCTGGCCAAGCCGTTCGTCGGCGGCATTGGCGCAATCCTCATGTTGCATCGGGTCACCGCCACGCCGGAGAAGCCGGACGGCGTCAACCGCCACCTCAACATCGCCCCGCGATTCCTCGACGCTCTCGTCGCCGACATGAAGGCGAGGGGCTATGCCTTCGTCACCCTCGACGAGGCGATCGAGCGCATCAAGGCCGGCGGCAAGGACGGCCAGTTCGCCACCATCACCGCCGACGACGCCTATCGCGACAACATGACCGAAGCGCTGCCAGTGCTGGAAAAGCACGACGCGCCGATCACCATCTATGTCGCGCCGGGTCTGATCGACGGCAGCGCCGATTTATGGTGGGACGTGGTCGAGGATATCGTCAACGCGCGGGAGCGTTTGACGCTGGCGACGCCGAAGGGGCCGGTGACCATCGACTGCTCGACCCACGGCAAGAAACTCCACGCCAATGCGCGTCTGCATGCCTATCTGACGCTCGAGGTGCGCGAGGAGGATCAGCGCGCTGTGCTGCGCGATCTGGCGCGCTCGAACGGCATCGACCTCGATGGCTTGCGCCCAAGCACGCTGATGACTTGGGACGATATCCGCGCCGTGGCCGGGCACAGGCTGGTGACGATCGGCGCGCATACGGTCAACCACCGCAATCTGAAGCGGCTCGACGAAGGCGATGCGCGCCATGAGATCGTCGACGTCAGGCGCCAACTGCAGGCGCAGCTCGGCGAAGACCCCCGTCATCTCGCTTACCCCTATGGTTACGCCAGCGCTGTCGGCTGCCGCGAAGTGGGCTTTGCCCGCGACGCCGGCTTCGCCTCGGCGGTGACCACTCGCCACGGCGTGCTGCACGCCGAGCACGCCGGCTTCCTGCACGCGCTGCCGCGCATTTCGATCAACGGCCGCTACCAGAGCGTCGCCCATATCCGCACCATGTTGTCGGGCTTAACGACGCCGCTGGCCAATGCCGGCAAAATGGTGGTCACCATCTAACCTGGGGCGGGCTCTTCAGCCTTTCGGCGGCGGCTCCAGGATCAGCCATTTGATGATGCCCATCGCAGGCAGCACCCAGAACAGGCCGCTGAACAGGAAGAACAGGAAGTGCACCAGCGGGCTGGATTGCGACAGCTGCGCGACCGCTATGATCGACGCGACCAGCGCATAGATGATGACCAGCGCCACCAGCAGGAAAGTTCCGATCAGCTTTTTCAGGCGGATGGGCATGAGCGTTCTCGTTGATCGCCTCCGCTTAGGCCCAACCGCGCGCCTGTGCAACCCGGGAGATGCGGCGCGACGGCGTGCCGCGCCGTCCGGTCTTGTCAGCCGGGTTGCGATGGTTCACCAATCCGCCACGTCAACCTGCCGGGACCAACCATGGCCGCCATATCAGCCGCCGCGCCTTACATTGACCGCGATCGCGACTTGAAAAATCGGGCGCTGGTGCGCGGCTGGCTGTATGTCGTGCTTCTGGTGCTGTTTGCGCTGGTGCTGGTCGGCGGCGCCACCAGGCTCACCAATTCCGGCCTGTCGATCACCGAGTGGAAGCCGATCCACGGTGTGATACCGCCGCTCAATGACGCGGAGTGGCAGGAGGAATTCCAGCTTTATCAAAAGATTCCGCAATATGCCGAGCTCAACAAGGGCATGAGCCTGGACGCCTTCAAATCGATCTTCTGGTGGGAATGGGCGCACCGCATCCTGGCGCGCAGTGTCGGCCTGGTCTTCGGCCTGCCGTTGCTGGTCTTGTGGGCGACGCGCCGCATCGAGCGCGGCCTTGGGCCAAAGCTGGTCGGTATTCTGCTGCTTGGTGGCCTGCAAGGCGCCATCGGCTGGTGGATGGTGGCCTCCGGCCTGGTCGACCGCGTCTCCGTCAGCCAGTACCGGCTGGCGACGCATTTGACGCTTGCCGCCCTGATCTTCACTGCCACCATGGTGGTCGCGCGCGGGCTGGCGCCGCATTCGGAGCCTGCCGCCGGCCGGTCGACGCAAAGACTGGCCGGTTTCATCGTGCTGCTGGCGCTGGTCCAGATCTATCTCGGCGGGCTGGTCGCAGGGCTCGACGCCGGCCTGAGCTACAACACCTGGCCGCTGATGGACGGCAAGATCATCCCCGGCGAGCTGCTGCTGCTCGAACCGGCCTGGCGCAATTTCTTCGAGAACCCGAAGACGGTGCAGTTCGTCCACCGGCTCGGCGCCTATACGGTCTTTGCCATCGCGCTCTGGCATATGATAGCGACGCGCCGGCGGCTGCCGGGCACGACACACGCACGCCGCGCAACGCTGCTGTTTCTGCTGGTGCTGGTGCAGGCCTCGATCGGCATCGGCACGCTGCTGATGCAGGTGCCGCTGCACATGGCGCTGACCCATCAGGCCTTCGCGCTGGTCCTGCTGGGATTTGCCGCCGCCCACTGGCGCGGCAACAAGGGCGCCTATCCACTGCCAACGCGGCCGCCCATGAACGCAGGTACATCGTCTACGGTGTCTTGGCCGTCGCAATAATCTATTTCGCGAACGAACTGCCTCGCTACGTCTAAAGCGCGAGGCTGCGCCGGTCAGAAGCTGAGCCGCACCTTTCGGATCACTCCCGCAACCGACAGCTCGCGGTTCTCGTCGACCGCATTCTCGTCCTCATGATGCCATGCGGCCGACAGGCAGCCATAGGCGATGGCATGGTCGAGAATGGCAGCCGGCGTCTGGCCGAGTGTCCTGGCGAAGATCTCAGCCATATGCGCGATGCGCTCGGGATCGAGGCAGAGGTCGTCGCGCCCCAGTGGGTTGTAGAACAGATTGGCGGCGTCGAAGCCGGGATCGCCGAGCACGCCCTTCGGGTCGATCGCCAGCCAGCCGCGCGCACCGTGCAAAATGTTGTCGTGATGCAGGTCGCCATGCAGCGGCTTGACCGCATGCGGGGCATCGAGCAGCCGGTCCGCGATTTCGGCGGCCTCGATATAGAGGCTGTGCTCTCCGGCGTCGCGATCGGCTCCGGCCTTTTTGAACAGGCTGGCAAACCGTGTCCGCAGCGGCTGCAGGTCCGGCGGGGCAGGGTGTCTTGAGGGCGAGAACAGTCTCCCCATCAACTCGGCCGCGATTGCGGTCGCGGCGTTGTCGCCTTCTTTGGCCAGAACGTCGGAAAGCAGGGTGTCGCCGGCATATTCGAGCAGCATGCGGTGGCCGTCCCGGCCAAGCAGCCGCACCGCGCCTTCGCCGCGCCGCCATGCGAGATAGTGCTCGCCGCGCAACTCGTCCTCGACATCGTCGAATGGTTTGAGCGCCTTGACGATGGCCGGCGAGCCGTCCTCACGCCGCACCTTCCAGATGCGGCTCGAAAACGTCTCCGCAATGAGCTCGGGCGCGCTGATCTTCCAGCGCTTTGGAAATGCAGGCGCGTCCATTCAGAGCGTGATGCCGAAAAGTGTTAAGCGGTTTTCGGGCAACATGCTCTCTCCAACTGAATTAAAGGCCGAGCATCAGATCCATGTTCTGAACGGCAGCACCCGAGGCGCCCTTTCCGAGATTGTCATAGACCGCAATCAGCAGCGCCTGCGCCCTGTCGTCATTGGCAAAGACATAGACCTTCATGCGGTTGGTGCCGTTATAGACCTCGGGATTGATCTCGGGCAGGCGCTCCACGTGCTCGTAAGGAGCTACCTCGACCACGCCGCCCTTGATGGCGGCAAAATGGTCGGCGATTGCCGCGTGCAGTTCGGCGCCGACCGGCACATGGTCGAGCCCGCCGAGCTGCAGCGGCACCACTGTGATCATGCCTTGGGCGAAATTGCCGACCGCCGGCTGCATGATCGGATCGTGCGACAGCTTCGCATAGGTGCGCAGCTCCGGCACATGCTTGTGCTGCAGGGTCAGCCCATAGACCTGGAATTCAGAGGCATCCTCGCCCTTGGCGACATAGTCCTCGATCATCGGCCGGCCGCCGCCCGAATAGCCCGAAATGCCATTGACGGTGATCGGGAAATCCGCCGGCAGCAGGCCGGCGGCGACCAGCGGCCGCAGTGTCGCGATCGGTCCTTGCGGCCAGCAGCCGGGATTGGCGACGCGTTTTGCATTGGCGATGATCTTGGCCTGGCCCTTTTCCATCTCGGCAAAGCCATATTCCCAGCCCTCGGCTACGCGATGCGCCGTGGAGGCGTCGATCACCTTGGTGGTGTCGTTGGCAATCAGCGATACGCTTTCCTTGGCAGCCGCATCCGGCAGGCACAGGATGGCGACATCGGCTGCATTGAGGAACTCGGCGCGCGCCGCCGTTTCCTTGCGGCGCTCGGCCGGGATCGAGATGATCTCGAGGTCGCCGCGCTCGGCCAGCAGCGCCCGGATCTGCAGGCCGGTGGTGCCGTGTTCGCCATCGATGAAGATTTTCGGTTTCATGTGCCCGTCAATTCCCTGCTAATTCAGGCCTATATGCCCTGGCCATGGTTTGCCGCGCCATGGTTGCCGCTGTTCAGCTCTTCCGCCCGCGCTTTTCGCTCGGCCACCAGGCCGAGATAGTGCATGGCCACCATCGAGCCGGCGATCGCCGTTATATCGGCGTGATCATAGGCCGGCGCAACCTCGACGACGTCGGCGCCGACAATATCGACTTGGCCGAGCTGGCGCAGCGTCGACAGGATTTTCGCCGAGGACGGTCCGCCGGCAACCGGCGTGCCGGTGCCGGGCGCAAAGGCCGGGTCGAGGCAGTCGATGTCGAAGGTGAGATAGGTCTTCCTGCCGCCGGTGCGGTCGACGATCGCATAGGCGATGTCGGAAGCCCGCATCTCCTCGATCTCGTGACCGTAAAGGATCTTGATGCCGAACGTATCGGGGGCATGCGTGCGGATGCCGATCTGGATCGAACGATCAGGATCGATGATGCCCTCATTGACGGCGCGCCCGACGAACGAACCGTGGTCGATGCGCTTGCCATCGTCAGGCCAGGTGTCCTGATGCGCGTCGAACTGCACCAGCGCCAGCGGCCCATGGATGGCGGCATGCGCCTTGAGCAGCGGCCAGGTGACGAAATGGTCGCCGCCGAGCGACAACAGGAAGGCACCCGATTTCAGGATCTTCGCCGCCTCGCGCTCGATCGTGCCTGGTGTCTTCTGGTGATTGCCCGAATCGAGCAGGCAATCGCCATAGTCGATGACGGCGAGATGCTCGAACAGGTCGCGCGAGAACGGATATTGCGGGTCGTTGTCGAGGATCGCCGAGGCGCGGCGGATCGCCTGCGGCCCGAAGCGCGCGCCCGGCCGGTTGGTGACGGCGGCATCGAACGGAATGCCCCACACGACGGCGTCCGCGCCCTTTGCATCCTTGGTGTATTTGCGCCGCATGAACGAGAGCGCGCCGGCATAGGTCGGCTCGAAGGAAGGCCCCGTCTTGGAGCGGGCGGTGAACGCGTTGTCGATGGTCTGGTTCGCCATTACGGGTCCTTCTTTGTTCATCGGGCTGCCACAACTACAGAACCGGCACGCAAGATGCCAGTCACAGCTTGGCGAAGGACTTGTATCGCCAAGGTGCAAGGCCCGGCGGCTTCCTCTCCGGCGGCTGCGGCGATGAACTGGCGGTGCAGGCCGGCATGCCGGCCGAGACCACGGTTTCTGGGCCGAACGCGGCGCCACCATCATCCAGACCGACGAACCGAAGGCTGCCATTGGCTGGCTGGGGGCCAACGGGTTTAGGGTGCCTTATGTGGATGAGGCGAAGCCGGCCGAGCCGCGAATACGGCGAGTATCAATTAGTAATCGTACGTCGGCGCCATCACCCCACCCGGCGCTGCGCGCCGACCTCCCCATCGAGGGGAGGTAGGGCGTTGGCGCTTTAGATTCCGACAGTCGTAGCGATTGCGAGGCATGCAAGGCTGCCGCGACCTCCTACCTCCCCTCGATGGGGAGGTCGCGCCGAAGGCGCGGGTGGGGTGACAGCGCCGCCCGCAAAATCTTCACGCCGCTTTCGCCACCCCATCCAATTCCCTTAGCACATCGGCCGACAGCTCCAGTTCCGCCGCCGCCAGGTTCTCTCTCAAATGCCCGATCGACGACGTCCCCGGGATCAGCAGGATGTTCGGCGAGCGGCGCAGCAGCCAGGCGAGCGCAACCTGCAAGGGTGTGGCGCCGAGCCGCGCGGCCACATCCGACAAGGTCGACGACTGCAGCGGGCTGAAACCGCCGAGCGGGAAGAACGGCGTGTAGGCGATACCGGCGCGCGCCAGTTCATCGATCAACCCGTCGTCGTCGCGATGCGCCAGATTGTACTGGTTCTGCACGCAGACGATCTCGGCGATCCCACGGCCTTCCTCGACCTGCGCTGGGGTGACGTTGCTCAGGCCGATATGGCGCACCAGACCCTTGCGCTGCAGTTCGGCAAGCGCGGTCAACTGCGGCTCGATCGAGCCCTCGGCGGGACCCATCACCCCGAACATGATGCGCAGATTGACGACATCCAGCACCTCAAGACCGAGATTCCTGAGATTATCGTGCACGGCCTGCTCAAGTTCCTTGGCGGAATAGGCAGGCAGCCATGAGCCGTCGCTGCCGCGCCGCGCCCCGATCTTTGTGACGATGACGAGGTCTTGCGGATAGGGCGCCAGCGCTTCGCGGATCAGCTGGTTGGTGACATGCGGGCCATAATAGTCGCTGGTGTCGATGTGGTTGACCCCGGAGGCCACCGCTTCGCGCAGCACTGCAATGGCCGCGTCATGATTCATCGGCGGACCGAAAACGTGCGGGCCGGCAAGTTGCATGGCGCCGTAGCCGAGCCGTTTCACGGTGTGGCTGCCGAGGGTGAATGTGCCGGATTTTTGGATGGTGGACATGGTCGGTCTCCTTTGAGGAGGCGAAGATAGACGCTGCTCAACCTCGGGATAATAAGGTACAATCCGTACAGCTTGTGCGGAATGGCGAACAATGATGGACCTTGGCGATCTGAACGCTTTCGTGACGGTGGCGCGTGCCGGCGGCTTTCGCGAAGGGGCTCGCGCCGGCGGCGGCAGCGCGTCGGGCCTGAGCGAAGCGGTGCGCCGCCTGGAGACGCAGCTCGGCGTCAGGCTGTTCAACCGCACGACACGCAGCGTCGTTCCGACCGACGCAGGTCTCAGCCTGCTCGGACGGCTTGGCCCGGCGCTGTCGGAGGTGGAGGCGGCCCTCGACGTGGTCAATGGCTTTCGCGACAGGCCGGCTGGTTCGCTGCGCCTCAACGTCCCGGTCAGCGCCGCGCGGCTGATATTGCCCGACATCGTTCCGGGCTTCCTCGCCGCCTATCCCGGCATTCGGCTGGAGGTCATCGCCGATGAGAACTTCGTCGACGTGCTGGCGGCGGGCTGCGACGCCGGCATCCGCTATGACGAGCGACTGGAGCAGGACATGATCGCGGTGCCGATCGGACCGCGCGTCCAGCGCTTCGCCACTGGCGCCAGCCCCGCCTATCTCGAGCGCCATGGGCGGCCGCAGCACCCGAGCGACCTGCTTGGCCATGCTTGTCTGCGCGGTCGTTTTGCCAGCGGTGCGATGCTGCCGTGGGAATTCGAGCGCGACGGCGAGGTGGTGCGTGTCGACACGACGGGGCCGTTGATCGTGCGGATCGGCGGGGCGAGCGATCTTGCCGTCCATGCGGCCATTGCCGGCAGCGGCATCGTCGCTCTCTTCGAGGGCTGGCTTCGCCCTCACTTCGAAAGCGGCGCCCTGGAGCCCGTGCTCGAACCGTGGTGGCAGAGTTTTCCCGGACCATTTCTGTACTATCCCGGACGGCGTCTGGTTCCAGCGCCGCTACGGGCGTTTATCGATTACATCAAGGCCGGCAAGTTCTGAGACTTGAACCGAGGCCGGCGCCATCACCCCACCCGGCGCTTCGCGCCGACCTCCCCATCGAGGGGAGGTAGGGTGCCGCGTTTTTATGGTCGAACTGGTTTGCTAGCCGCTGGACCATCGTGGATTGTCCGGGCGGCAAAACTGCCGCGACCTCCTACCTCCCCTCGATGGGGAGGTCGGCGCGCAGGGCCGGGGGGGGTGACTGGCGCGAGCCAAAAGAAAAAGCCGCCCGGAGGCGGCCTTTCGATGTCTGGAACGTCGCAGCGCTTAGCGCTTCGAGAACTGGAAGGAACGACGGGCCTTCGCCTTGCCGTACTTCTTGCGCTCGACGACGCGGCTGTCGCGGGTCAGGAAGCCGCCCTTCTTGAGCACGGCGCGCAGTGCCGGCTCATAGTAGGTCAGCGCCTTGGAGATGCCGTGACGAACGGCACCGGCCTGGCCGGACAGGCCGCCGCCGATGACGGTGGCGACGATGTCGTACTGGCCGGCGCGGTTGGAAGCGATGATCGGCTGGTTGAGGATCATCTGCAGGACCGGACGCGCGAAATAGGTCGCGAATTCCTTGTCGTTGACGACGATCTTGCCCGAACCCGGCTTCACCCAGACGCGGGCGATGGCGTTCTTGCGCTTGCCGGTGGCATAGGCGCGGCCCGACTTGTCGAGCTTCTGGACATGGACGGGTGCTGCCGGCTGGGTGTTGGTGTTGCCGGTGGCGGCGCCCAATTCTGCGAGCGAGGAAAGCTCAGCCATCTTATGCAACCTTCTTGTTCTTGGCGTTCAGCGCGCCGACGTCGAGGGTGACGGGCTGCTGGGCGACATGCGGATGTTCCGTGCCTGCATAGACGCGGAGGTTCTTCATCTGACGACGGCCGAGCGGCCCGCGCGGGATCATGCGTTCGACGGCCTTCTCGACGACACGCTCGGGGAAACGGCCCTCGAGCAGCTGGCGCGCGGTGCGCTCCTTGATGCCGCCGGGGTGACCGGTGTGCCAGTAATAGACCTTGTCGGTGAACTTCTTGCCGGTGAACACCACCTTGTCGGCATTGATGACGATGACGTTATCGCCGTCGTCGACATGCGGGGTGAAGGTGGGCTTGTGCTTGCCGCGAAGATGATTGGCGATGACAGTGGCGAGACGGCCGACGACGAGACCCTCGGCGTCGATCAGCACCCACTTCTTCACCACATCCGCAGGCTTCTGCGAAAAGGTTGCCATGGATTTTCTGCTTTCGATTTTGACCTTCCGAAGAAGGCGTTTCTTGTTGCTTGGATTGGCGACAAGGCACTTGCCCGCCGCCAATAACAAAACGGCGGCCTTTGCGGGCCGCTGCTTCGTGACGGCTTATAGGCGAGGGGGTGGTGCACGTCAAGGCGCGGGAAAAGCACGTCTGCTCGTAAAGTGTAATAAAAACAAAGGTTTGATCAAAAGGTATTATTTTACCACATCGGCGGCGCGCTTCGGCGGGATCGAATAGGTGCCGGTCGCATGCGCTACCGTGTGTCCCTTCGGTCCGGCGACGATGTCGATATCGAACACCATCAGGCTCTTGCCCAGCTTCAGGATGCGGCAATGGCCGTCGATCGGCCCGGCTTCGGCCTTGCGGACAAAATTGATGTTGAGGTTGACGGTAACCGAAAGCGCATCCGGCCCGGCATGGCTGAGCACGCAGACATAGCCGCCAATGTCGGCCAGCGTGAACAGCGAGGGCCCGGACACCGTGCCGCCGGGACGCAAATGCCGTTCGCTGGCGTTGAGCCGCACCGTGCAGCCGCCGGGAAACACATCGAGCGCCTCATACGACGTGAACTCGTCGTTGAGCTGGGGGTAGACGCTGGCCATCAGCGCATTGACTTCAGCCGCCGTCAGCACCGGCTTGAGATTGTCCTGGGCGGGCATGTCGGTCTCTCGTTCTATGCCGGGCCTGTATGAACGCAATGATGCGCTTCTGGCAACACCTCTGGCGCAAGCGATGGGTGTTGATGAAACTCGATCCGATATTAGATAGTCTGGCGGCGCCCGGCGGAATCGCGGAGACCCTTGTCATGGCCGAAATCCTTTCGATCAAACCTGTTGCCATAGACGGGCCGGTCATCGCCGGGCTGGACAAGGGCGTGCTGCGCCTGACGCTCGCCAATCCGCCCGCCAATGCCTTGTCGCTTTCCGTCATGGCGGCATTGAGCGCCGAGCTCGACCGTGCCAAGGCCAACAAATCGGTCCGCGTCATCGTCTTGGCGGCCGCCGGGAAAGTCTTCTGCGCCGGTCACGATCTCAAGGAAATGACCGCGCGCCGCGCCGACGCCGACAAGGGCAAGGGGTTTTTCGAGCAGACATTTTCGGCTTGCGCGGCGTTGATGCAGCAGATCGTGCGCCATCCGCTCCCGATCATCGCCGAAGTCGATGGCCTAGCCACCGCTGCGGGGCTGCAACTGGTTTGCAGTTGCGACCTCGCCATTGCCTCGCATGAAGCGACCTTCTGCACGCCGGGCGTCAATATCGGCCTGTTTTGTTCGACGCCGATGGTGGCGCTGTCACGCAACGTGTCTCACAAGCACGCCATGGAAATGCTGCTCACCGGCGAGACCATCGATGCCGCAACCGCCAAGGAATTCGGCCTGGTCAACCGCGTCGTGCCGCGCGAATACCTGAATCAGATCGTCACCAAATACGCGCAAACCATTGCCTCCAAATCATCTCTGGTGGTCAAGACCGGCAAGGAAGCCTTTTACGCGCAGGCCGAGATGGGGTTGGCGGACGCGTATGCCTATACCGGCCGCGTCATGGTCGAGAACATGCTGGCCCGCGACGCCGAGGAAGGCATCGGCGCCTTCATCGGCAAGCGCAAACCGGAATGGACGGACGAATAGGTTTTCGATCCATGGAACCGCGCATCTCCATCATCACCATCGCCACCGACGATCTCGAGCGCGCCGTGCGCTTTTACGAAGGCATGGGCTTGAAGCGCCACGCCGGCATCACCGATGGCGTCGCCTTCTTCCAGATGGGCGGCGCCATTCTCGGCCTGTTCCCGAGGCCAAGCGCCGAGGAGGATTCAGGCATTGCCTTCGCCGCAGCACCGTCGGCGGTCTACCTCGCCTACAACACCCGCTCCGATGCCGAAGTCGACGACGTGCTGGCGGCCGCCGAGAAGGCCGGCGGCAGGATCGTCAAGCCGGCAGGCCGCGCCTTCTGGGGCGGCTGGTATGGATATTTCGCCGATGCCGACGGCCATGTCTGGGAAGTCGCACACAATCCGGCCTTCCCGATCGCGGATGACGGCACCATCTCGCTGCCGGACTGAGCGTCCGCATGGGCTATCGCAAGCAACTGACGCGGCTTAAGGCGCCTTATCTCAAACGCATCCTGATTGACCCCGAGCGCGTGGAAGATTGGGAAAAATATCCATGGAACCTGCCGCTGTTTCGCGGCCGTGAATTCGAGCTCGAATTCACCACGCCGATCACCATCATTGTCGGTGAAAACGGCACCGGCAAATCGACACTGCTGGAAGCCATCGGCGCGCTGGCCGGTTACGACGAGGCCGGCGGCGGCAAGGGCTATCGTCCGGTCGATCATTCCATCGCCATCGACAAGAGCGGTGCGGCACTGGCGAATACATTCCGCGGCCACTGGCTGCCAAAAGTCACCGCCGGCTGGTTCTTTCGTGCCGAATCTTTTTACTCGGTCGCGCGCTATCTCGACCAGGCGGCACTCGAAGACCCGTTCGGACCGCCGCCACCGGACTTTCTATCGTGGTCGCATGGCGAAGGGTTCATCCGCTTCTTCGAGGAGCGCTGCCGCCGGCAAGGCATCTACATCCTCGACGAGCCCGAAAGCGCGCTGTCGCCATCGCGGCAGATCGAGCTGCTAAAGATGCTGCGGCGGATGGACCGGTCCGGCACGGCGCAAGTGATCATGGCGACGCACTCGCCGCTGCTGACGGGTTGTCCGGGCGCGCGGCTGTTCCGTATCAGCCGCTTCGGCCTCGACCCCACAGATTTCACCGATACCGATCATTTTCGCATGATGCGCGACTTCTGCACGGACCCGCAGTCCTTTATGGAGGAAGCACTGAGGGAGACCGACGAGTGAATCACGATAGCTACGACAATGCCTATATCGGCGGCATCCTCAATTCTGTGAAGACCATCGCCATGGTCGGCGCGTCGGCCAACGATGTCAGGCCAAGCTTTTTCGTGCTGAAATACCTGCTGGCCAAGGGCTTTTCGGTGTTTCCGATCAATCCGGGGCAGGCCGGCAAGGAAATCCTCGGCCGCATGACCTATGCCAGCCTTGCCGATCTGCCTGAACCGGTCGACATGGTCGACATCTTTCGCGCCTCCGCAGCGGTGCCCGGCATTGTCGATGAGGTGCTGAAGCTCGACCCCTTGCCGAAAGTCGTCTGGATGCAGCTTGGCGTGCGCGACGACGAGGCGGCCGCGCGTGCCGAGGCGGCCGGTATCAAGGTGGTGATGAACCGCTGCCCGAAGATCGAATATGGCAAGCTGTCGGGCGAGATTGGCTGGACCGGCGTCAACTCCGGTGTGCTGTCGTCGAAGAAGCCGCTGATGCGGTCGGGATTCCAGAGTTTCGGTGTGCGCCAGAAGTAAGGCAGTGAATGGTGAATGGTGAATAGAAGGATTTTCCTGGAAGCCGGGTAAAGCCGCATATGAGCGGCTTGCAATCAAGGTGGGACTGGCCGACTTTGCGACCACCATTTATCGCTCACCATTCATCATTTCACCATTCACACGTTTACCGCTCAGGGAGGTTTTCGATGACCCGCACGCCCGGTTTCAACACGCTCGCCGTCCATGCCGGCGCCAAGCCCGACCCGGCAACGGGCGCACGCGCCACGCCGATCTACCAGACGACCTCCTTTGTGTTCGACGATGCCGACCATGCCGCCTCGCTGTTCGGGCTGAAGGCCTTCGGCAACATCTACACCCGCATCATGAACCCGACCCAGGCGGTGCTGGAAGAGCGGATCGCGGCGCTCGAAGGCGGCACGGCGGCACTTGCCGTCGCTTCCGGCCATGCCGCACAGGTGATCGTGTTCCACAATCTCATGCGGCCTGGCGATAATTTCGTCGCTGCCACAAGGCTTTACGGTGGTTCGATCAATCAGTTCGGCCATGCCTTCAAGAATTTCGGCTGGGAGGTGCGTTGGGCCGACACCAACGACATCTCCACTTTCGAAAGCCAGATCGACGACAAGACCAAGGCGATCTTCATCGAGAGCCTGGCCAATCCCGGCGGCACCTTCGTCGACATAGAGAAAATCGGCGACATCGCCCGCAAGCACGGCTTGCCGCTCATCGTCGACAACACGCTGGCCTCGCCCTATCTGGTGCGGCCGATCGAGCATGGCGCCGACATCGTCGTCCATTCGCTGACCAAGTTCATCGGCGGCCACGGCAATTCGATCGGCGGCGCCATCGTCGATGGCGGCACGTTCGACTGGTCGAAGTCCGGCAAATATCCGATGCTGTCGGAGCCGCGCCCCGAATATGGCGGCCTTGTGCTGCACGAAACCTTCGGCAATTTCGCTTTCGCCATCGCCGCGCGCGTGCTCGGCCTGCGTGACATCGGCCCGGCGATTTCGCCGTTCAATGCCTTCCTGATCCTGACCGGGCTGGAGACCCTGCCGCTCAGGATGCAGCGCCATTGCGACAATGCGATCACCGTAGCCGGCTGGCTGTCCAACCACCCCAAGGTCGCCTGGGTCAACTATCCCGGCCTGCCCAGCGACAAGAACAACGCGCTGCAGAAGAAATACTCGCCGCAAGGCGCCGGTGCTGTCTTCACCTTCGGCCTGAAGGGCGGCTACGAGGCCGGCATCAAGTTCGTCGAGGCGCTCGAACTGTTCTCGCACCTCGCCAATGTCGGCGACACCAAGTCGCTGGTCATCCATCCGGCATCGACCACGCATCGCCAGCTTTCCGACGAGCAGAAGGTCAAGGCGGGTGCGGGACCGGACACGGTCCGGCTTTCCGTCGGTATCGAGGATGTCAACGACATCGTCGCCGATCTGGAACAGGCTTTGGACAAAGTTTGATTTTTTTAGTGAGTAGTGAGTAGTAGTCGGTATTCACTAGTTAGCAGTGATTAGTGATTAGCCACCCGCTCGAGGGAGCGCTTTCCGCTCACTACTCACTACTCACTACTCACTACTCACTACTCACTACTCACTAACCTGTTGGAGACAAACCCTGTCCGCGCATTACCTGGCCATATTGACCGACAGCGTCGACGCCGAGATTGGCGCCCCGGCGCCGGATCGTCTGATTGCGGGCGATCCGAAGTTCCGCACCTGGAATGTCGAGGAGCGCGACGGCGGGCTCTATGCCGGCATCTGGGAAGCGACGCCGGGCAAATGGCGCATCGAATATGACGAATGGGAGTTCTGCCACATCCTGTCCGGCGTCTCGGTGGTTGCCGAGGATGGCGGCGAGGCGCGCACGGTCCGGGCCGGCGACAGTTTCGTGCTCAGGCCAGGCTTCAAGGGCAGCTGGGAAGTGCTTGAAACCACCCGCAAGGAGTATGTGATCAAGCTCTGATTTCGCGGTGCAAGGGTTCTGGCCCAGCGATCCGATCTCGACATAGTGTATGACTAAGTCATACACTATGCTATAGAGTGAGGATCGGAAGGATGCGACCATGCGAACGACCCAACCGCTGACCATCACCCTGCCGCAGGACCTCGCGCAGATGGTGAAGGATAAGGTTTCCTCAGGCAAATACGCCAGCGAAAGCGAAGTTATCCGCGATGGCTTGCGCACCCTGGTAGCGCGCGATTCGGCCATGCAGCGTTGGCTACTGGAGGAAGTGGTGCCGACCCTTGAGGATGCTCGCGCGCATCCCGAGCGCCTTTTGACGGCCGAAGAGGTACGCAAGAACCTTTCGGACTACGCTCGAAAAGTCACTGCCAGGCCGCGCACCGGTGCATGAAATACCGGGTGAGGTTTCACGCCGCGGCACAGCAAGACATTGCCGAGTTGCTGGCCGAATTAGCGCCAAGGGCGGGCGTCGATGCGGCGCTGAACTTTGTCGGACGGATTGTTGATTATTGCCTGAGCTTCGAGACATTTCCCGAGCGGGGAACACGTCATGACGAGATTGCTCCTGGCTTGCGCACCGTTGGCTGGCGTCGTCGCGCTGCCATTGCATTTGAAGTCACCGGTGACACGGTGATCATACTGCGGATTCTCTACGCAGGGCGTACGCTTGAGCTTCCCGGCGAGGATTGAGCCAAGGGGCTGGTTGCCGCCTGCATAGAACCCCCATCCTCGCGTCAGAACCCGACGGCGAGCTTTTCCAGCCCATGAAAATGATAGGTGTCGCGGAAGCGCGGCTGCTCCGCAAGATGGAGTTGCGGCTGCCGCTCGAACAGGGTTTTCAGCGACACCTGCAATTCCAGCCGCGCCAGCGGCGCACCGATGCAGAAATGGATACCGGCGCCGAACGAGACATTCTTCTGGTCTAGTCGGCCGGGCCGGAAGGCGCCGGGTTCGGCAAAGGCAAGCGGATCATGATTGGCCATGCCGAGCAGCAGGCCGATCGTCTCGCCCGGCTGTACGACAACCCCGGATGTCACCTCGACCTCCTGGTAGGCGTAGCGGGTGAACATGTGCAGCGGCGCGTCGAAGCGCAGGCACTCCTCGACCGTCGCAGCGGTTGCTTCCGGCGAGGCGAAGAAACGGCCGGGGTCGCCGCCTTGCGCCAGCAGCGTGCGCACGGCGTTGCCGGTTTGATGGACGGTCGCCTCGTGGCCGGCATTGAGCAACAGGATGGCAGACGAGACCAACTCGTCCTCAGAAAGCTTCTGGCCATCCTCTTGCGCCGCGATCAGCAGCGACAGCAGGTCGTCGCCAGGCTTCTTGCGCCGCTCGGTGACATAGCCGCGCAAAAAGTCGGAAAAATCGCGCGCGGCGCGATTGGCCGCTTCCTCGGTCTCGCGCGTGCGGCCATGCATGTACATGGCCACCATCCGGTGCGACCAGTCGAGCAGTTGCGGCCCCATTTCCACCGGCACGCCAAGCATTTCGGCAATGATGGTGATGGGCAAGGGCGCGGCGAAGCTGGGCAATAGATCGATCTGGCGCGGTTCGAAACGGTCGATCAGTTCATTGGCCAGCGCTTCGACGCGCGGTCTCAGCCGCTCTACCTGGCGCGAGACGAAGGCGCGGTTGACCAGGGTTCTGAGCCTGGTGTGCACCGGCGGCTCCAGCTCCAGCATCGAATTGCTCTCGATGCCGTCGAAAGCGGCCAAATGCGAGCGATCCTCGCCGATGCCGCGGCTGTCGGGAATGCCGGCCGGGTTCTGGCGGCCGAAGCGGCGGTCGCGCAACAGCCGGTTGACGTCGTCGAAGCCGCCAAAGCACCAGAAGCCGAATTCCTCCCAGAAGAAGGCATTCGATGCGCCATGCAGGACGGCATAGGCGTCGTAGGGGTTCTGGAAAAACGCCGGTTCGTGCGGATCGAGCCGCAGGCGGCGCGTGGCTGGATCAAAGGCGAGGTAGGGCGGCATGGATGTGGTCATGCCAGACCATTACCGCGGCTTGCCGGCTTGGTGCCAGACCGGATGTTGGCACCCGACGGCCCTATGGATTGAGCCAACCGAGGCGGACCTCGGCGAAGTACCGAAGTCTAATCCTCGCAATGCCTGGCAATATGCACGCGGCGCCAGCTGGTCGAGCCTTCCTGCACCACCACCCGGCGCGCCATCCTCTGGTATGACGGCGCTATCTGGGTGACGTGCCGCCGCTCGGGCCGCACCAGCACTTCATGGGCGACGCTCCCATATTCGGCCGGCAGCACAACCCGGCGGGTGCGCTCCGGTTCAACCACCACCGTTTCGGCCACACGCGCGTAGCGGGCCTTGCGCCACACCTTGCACAGCACCTTGCGGCCGTGGATGACGCGCCATTCCCAGGCATAGCCGCCATCGTCGACTTGGACCGTGCGGTAAACGGTGCGGGTTCTCGCCGGTACGATGTCATAGGTGACTCGGGGCGGCGCGATCTGCTCGACGCGCTCCATGGTGCCATAGATCGGCGGATCATAGTCGACCAACTGCCCGCCGGGACTGACCATGACGTCTTCATAGACGGTGTCATAGAGCGCCGGCCTGTGCACCGGCTCATAGCATTCGGCGGCCCGGCCGCCGGCAACCGCATCGGACACCATGCCGAGACCGGCAAGGCCGGAGATGGCGAGGCAAGCAGTTTTCCTGATCATGGCACTCCCCCTGTTTGAACCCGAAACGTGAGGTTCAATGTTGAATTGTAGGGGAAGGTTCTCCGGGGGAAAGCGGTTTCGCCGCATTCGTTAAGCGACGCGGTTAAGGAATTGCTACACCGCAAAAACGCCGCTGGCCGCGTTCGGACTTTCCCTTGCGCGGAAACCTTGATTCGACTTAACCAGATGGCTAGGAGGAGGCGGCCTTGCGCTAGGGTGAGCCGGCATCCTATTTACATTCTAACCGTCAAGAACCGATTCTGCCCGATGTTCCGGCGCCGGAATCCCCATCTCCAAAAAGGGTAGCCCATGAAGAACCCCGTCGAAACCTACATGAACCTCGTTCCGATGGTGGTCGAGCAGACCAATCGCGGCGAGCGGGCCTACGACATTTTCTCGCGCCTGCTGAAAGAGCGCATCATTTTCATCACCGGCCCGGTCGAAGACGGTATGGCGACGCTGGTTTGTGCACAGCTTTTGTTCCTCGAGGCCGAGAACCCGAAGAAAGAGATCAATCTCTACATCAACTCGCCGGGCGGCGTGGTGACCTCGGGCATGGCGATCTACGACACCATGCAGTTCATCAAGCCGGCGGTGTCGACGCTGTGCATCGGCCAGGCGGCGTCGATGGGCTCGCTGCTTCTGACCGCCGGCCACAAGGACATGCGTTTTGCCACGCCGAACGCCCGTATCATGGTTCACCAGCCTTCCGGCGGTTTCCAGGGCCAGGCCTCCGACATCGAGCGGCACGCGCAGGACATCATCAAGCTGAAGCGCCGCCTCAACGAGGTCTACGTCAAACACACCGGTAAGAGCTACGAAGACATTGAAAAGACGCTTGACCGCGACCATTTCATGACAGCCGACGAAGCCAAGGATTTCGGCCTCATCGACAAGGTCATTTCGTCGCGCGAGCCGGTCGAAGGCGCTGCGGCATAAGCGCTGCATGGCAGTTGCGTGGCTGGATAACGCGCTTTTGCTGGGATTTGCGGCATTTCGGCCACAATTGGCTGTTCCCTCGGTGGATGGGATTGCCTACGTTAAGGCTATGTTGATTTTCGACGGCTTAGCTTTGTGCAGGGTTGGCGCGAATCATTGCGACGTTTTCTGATTTGTGTTTCGTACGGAATGCGTTGCGGGAGCCGGGACACTGGCGGCGGCGAATTCCCGCGATAGATAGAATATGCGCCCTTTCAGCCAGACCATCGGCGGGCGGCCATGAAAGGACAGGAAAATGAGCAAAGTCGGCAACAACAGCGGTGATTCGAAGAACACGCTTTATTGCTCGTTTTGCGGCAAAAGCCAGCACGAGGTGCGCAAGCTGATCGCCGGCCCAACGGTGTTCATCTGCGACGAGTGCGTAGAGCTGTGCATGGACATCATCCGCGAGGAGAACAAGACCTCGATGGTGAAGTCGCGCGAGGGCGTGCCGACCCCGCAGGAGATCCTGAAGGTTCTTGACGACTATGTCATCGGCCAGCCCTACGCCAAGCGCGTGCTGTCGGTGGCGGTCCACAACCACTACAAGCGCCTCGCGCATGCCGGCAAGAACAACGACGTCGAATTGGCGAAGTCCAACATCCTGCTGATCGGCCCGACCGGCTGCGGCAAGACGCTGCTTGCCCAGACGCTGGCCCGCATCATCGACGTGCCCTTCACCATGGCCGACGCGACGACGCTGACCGAAGCCGGTTACGTCGGCGAGGACGTCGAAAACATCATCCTGAAGCTGCTGCAGTCGGCCGACTACAATGTCGAGCGCGCCCAGCGCGGCATCGTCTACATCGATGAAATCGACAAGATCTCGCGCAAGTCCGACAACCCATCGATCACCCGCGACGTGTCGGGCGAGGGCGTGCAGCAGGCGCTTCTGAAGATCATGGAAGGCACCGTTGCCTCCGTGCCGCCGCAGGGCGGCCGCAAGCATCCGCAGCAGGAGTTCCTGCAGGTCGACACCGCCAACATCCTGTTCATCTGCGGCGGCGCCTTCGCCGGGCTGGACAAGATCATCTCGGATCGCGGCAGGAAGACTTCCATCGGCTTCGGCGCCATCGTCGCTTCGCCCGAGGATCGCCGCACCGGTGACGTGTTCCGCCTGGTCGAGCCCGAGGATCTCTTGAAGTTCGGCCTCATCCCCGAGTTTGTCGGCCGTCTGCCGGTCCTGGCGACGCTGGAAGACCTCGACGAGCCGGCTCTGATCCAGATCCTGACCGAGCCGAAAAACGCGCTGGTCAAGCAGTATCAGCGGCTGTTCGAGATGGAAAGTGTCGACCTGACCTTCCATGAGAATGCGCTGTCGGCGATCGCCAAGCGCGCCATCGAGCGCAAGACCGGCGCCCGTGGCCTCCGCTCGATCATGGAAGCGATCCTGCTCGACACCATGTTCGAACTGCCCGCCCTGGAAGGCGTGCGCGAAGTGGTGATTTCGGAAGAAGTGGTGACCGGCAGCGCCCGGCCGCTCTACATCTATTCCGAGCAGAAGGAAAAGAAGGGCAACGTCAGCGCCTGATCTGGCATCTGGCCTAACCTTTTTATGGAACGGCGCCCGCGGGGCGCCGTTTTGCTGTGGTGAGGTACCGATCCTTGTGACGGAGTGGATGAACGAACGTGTCGACCCTTGATCTTTGCCCCTCGTGCATCCAACTAACATCGGAAGGCCGTGGTGCCGAATTCTGTGCTGTAAAACTCCCGTCACAAACGGTGGTAGGCGGAACGATCCTCGGTCGTTAATATGAGATTCGCGGTTGGCTCGATTAGCGGCCGCGACATGAAAGGTTGGACAATGGCCAAAATATCCAAGGCTCCCAGCGACGGCGTCTTCGCAGTCCTCCCACTGCGCGACATCGTGGTGTTCCCGCACATGATCGTTCCGCTCTTTGTCGGGCGTGAAAAGTCGATCAAGGCGCTGGAAGAGGTTATGGGTCAGGAAAAGCAGATCCTGCTTGCCACCCAGATGAATGCCGCCGATGACGATCCCGAGCCCGATGCGATCTTCGACATCGGCACGCTCGCCAATGTGCTGCAATTGCTGAAGCTGCCCGACGGCACCGTCAAGGTGCTGGTCGAAGGCGCGTCGCGTGCCAAGATCGTCTCGTTCACCGACCGTCCGGACTTCCACGAAGCTACCGCCACGGCGCTGGTCGAGCCGGAGGAGGAAGAGGTCGAGGTCGAGGCGCTCGCCCGTTCGGTCGTCACCGACTTCGAAAACTACGTCAAGCTGAACAAGAAGATCTCGCCTGAAGTGGTGGGCGCCGCCAGCCAGATCGACGACTATTCCAAGCTCGCCGATACGGTTGCTTCGCACCTCGCCATCAAGATCCCCGAGAAGCAGGAGATGCTGGCCACGCTGTCCGTCAAGGAACGGCTGGAAAAGGCGATGGGCTTCATGGAAGCCGAAATCTCCGTCCTGCAGGTGGAGAAGCGCATCCGCTCGCGCGTCAAGCGCCAGATGGAGAAGACGCAGCGCGAATATTACCTCAACGAGCAGATGAAGGCGATCCAGAAGGAGCTCGGCGAAGGCGAGGACGGCCGCGACGAGGCCGCCGAGATCGAGGCGCGCATCAAGAAGACCAAGCTCTCCAAGGAGGCCCGCGAAAAGGCGGAAGCCGAGTTGAAGAAGCTGCGGACGATGTCGCCGATGTCGGCGGAATCGACCGTCGTGCGCAACTACCTCGACTGGATCCTGTCGATCCCGTGGGGCAAGAACTCCAAGGTCAAGCAGGACCTGGCGTTTGCGCAGAACGTGCTCGACACCGATCATTTCGGCCTCGACAAGGTCAAGGACCGCATCGTCGAGTATCTCGCCGTGCAAAGCCGCCAGAAGAAGCTGAAGGGGCCGATCCTGTGCCTCGTCGGCCCTCCCGGCGTCGGCAAGACCTCGCTCGGCAAGTCGATCGCCAAGGCGACCGGCCGCGAGTTCATCCGCATGGCGCTTGGCGGCGTGCGTGACGAGGCCGAGATCCGTGGCCACCGCCGCACCTATATCGGCTCGATGCCCGGCAAGGTCATCCAGTCGATGAAGAAGGCCAAGAAGTCCAACCCGCTCTTCCTGCTCGACGAGATCGACAAGATGGGCCAGGACTTCCGTGGCGATCCGTCATCGGCTTTGCTCGAGGTGCTCGATCCCGAGCAGAACTCGACGTTCATGGACCATTACCTCGAGGTCGAATACGACCTATCGAGCGTGATGTTCGTGACGACGGCGAACACACTGAACATCCCTGCGCCCCTGATGGACCGCATGGAGATCATCCGTATCGCCGGCTACACCGAGGACGAGAAGATCGAGATCGCCAAGCGTCACCTGATGCCCAAGGTGATCCGCGATCATGCCCTGCAGCCGAAGGAATTCTCCGTCGGCGAGGACGCGATCCGCGGCATCATCCAGACCTACACCCGTGAAGCGGGCGTCAGAAGCCTGGAGCGCGAGCTGATGAAGCTCGGGCGCAAGGCGGTGACCGAGATCCTGAAGACGAAGAAGAAGACGGTGAGCATCACGGCGGCGAACCTCGCCGATTACCTCGGTGTTCCGCGCTTCCGCTTCGGCCAGGTCGAGGCTGACGATCAGGTCGGTGTCGTCACCGGTCTTGCCTGGACGGAAGTCGGCGGCGAGCTGCTGACGGTCGAAGGCGTCATGATGCCCGGCAAGGGCCGCATGACGGTGACCGGCAATCTGCGCGACGTGATGAAGGAATCGATCTCGGCGGCGGCCTCTTATGTCCGCTCGCGGGCCATCGATTTCGGCATCGAGCCGCCGCTGTTCGACAAGCGTGACATCCACGTCCACTTGCCCGAAGGCGCCACGCCGAAGGACGGTCCGTCTGCAGGTGCTGCCATGGCGACGGCCATCGTATCTGTCATGACTGGTATTCCGGTCCGGGCCGATGTGGCGATGACTGGCGAGATAACGCTTCGCGGCCGCATCTTGCCGATCGGCGGCCTCAAGGAGAAACTGCTCGCCGCACTGCGCGGCGGCATCAAGAAGGTGCTGATCCCGGAAGACAACGCCAAGGATCTGGCGGAGATACCGGACAATGTGAAGAACGGTATGGAGATCATTCCGGTCTCACGTGTCGGCGAGGTTCTGAGGCACGCGCTGGTGCGCATGCCGGAGCCAATCGAGTGGGTCGAGCCAGTCAATCCGCCGGCTTCCACCGATACCGTTGACGATGCTGGAAAGTCGCTTGCACATTAGAAACTACTAAAGTTGCAGTGCACAAAGAGAGAGCCGGGCCTTGAGCCCGGCTTTTTCATGTGAAAAACCCACCATTTCCGGGCTTTTTTCAACTTTTTTCCGGCTTTTTGACTTGGGTTTGCGAGCGCTTCTTTCTAAAGTCCCTCTCCTGCCGGATGAGTCGAAAGTTCCGGTTTTCTCATGGAAGGGAATTTTTATGAACAAGAACGAACTGGTTTCCGCTGTCGCTGAATCCGCGAGCATTTCGAAGGGTGACGCACAGTCGGCGGTTGAGGCGGTGTTCTCCGTCATCACTGGCGAACTGAAGAAGGGCGGCGATGTACGGCTCGTCGGCTTCGGAAATTTCACCGTCTCCAAGCGTGCGGCATCGACTGGCCGCAACCCGCAGACTGGCGCGGAAGTGAAGATTCCGGCGCGTACCGTGCCGAAGTTCTCGGCCGGCAAAGGCCTCAAGGACGCGGTCAACTAAAAATTTTTCAGAGAATGTTGAAAAGCCGGGTTCGCCCGGCTTTTCTTTTGCCTCGATGGCGGCAGGCCGTCAGCCCGCTGAGGCGAGCCTTCAGCCCACCGGCGCATCCGCGCGCATCAGGCCTTCCTGCTTGAGGTCCGCCCACAGCGCCGCAGGCAGCTTGGCATCGAGCAGGGCGCGGTTGCTTTCGACTTCACTCGGCCGCTGGCCGCCGGGGATGACCGACACCACGGAAGGGTGCAGCAGCGGAAACTGCAGCGCCGCCTCGATCAGCCTGACGCCATGGCGCTGGCAGACGGCCTCGATGCGCCCGACGCGATCCATGATGTCCCTTGGCGCCTCGGAGTAATTGTAATAGGCGCCTGGCTTCGGCCCGGTCGCCAGGATGCCGGAATTGTAAGGACCGCCGAGAACGATGCCGATGCCGCGTTGCTCACAGAGCGGCAGGAAGGTGGCAAGCGCTTCCTGTTCCAGCAGCGTGTAGCGCCCGGCCAGCAGGAACAGGTCGAAGTCGCCACGCTCCGCCAGCGTCTGGCAAACCTCCCATTCGTTGATGCCGCCGCCGAAGGCCTTGATCACGCCCTGGTCGCGCAGCGCAACCAGTCCGTTGTAGCCCGAGGCCATGAATTCCTCGATGCGCTGGTCTGACGCCTCCTTGCTGCCATGGGTGAAGATGTCGAGGTCATGGACGAAAAGGATGTCGATGCGGTCGACGCCAAGCCGTTCCAGCGACGCCTCGAACGAGCGCATGACGCCGTCGTAGCTGTAGTCGTAGACCTCCTTGCGCGTCGGTGTGTCGAAGAACTTGCCGATGCCGGTTCGTTCCTCCGGCGGGCAGGCGCGCAACAGGCGACCGACCTTGCTCGACAGCACATAATCGTCGCGCTTCCTGCCGCGCAGGAAGGCATTGAGCCGTGTTTCGGCAAGGCCCAGGCCATAGAGCGGCGCGGTGTCGTAGTAACGGCAGCCGGTCGCCCACGCCGCCTCCAGCGTGGCGTTGGCATCCGCGTCGGGGACGGCGCGGTAAAGGTTGCCGAGCGGCGCGCTGCCGAAGCCAAGCTCGGTGAAGTCGAGGCCGCCATTGCCGATGCGGTCGAAATGCCGTGTCTTCATGTCGTGCTGATTTCCTGGATTGATTGTCTGACATGACACTATCACGCCGCTGGCTCAGCAAAAGCCGCCATGGCCGTTGGACAGGCATTTTCGCGGTGATAGCATGAACAAAAACAAGCCTTTTTCCGAAAGCGCGCAACCCGAAATCACCGGCCACAAACCCAGCCGGACAGATGGGACTCTCATGACGAATGCCGGCTCGGATATGTTTTCGACCGCCCTGCAAGAGCTGGGCGCCGTACTGGCGCGCGTCGACGAAGCCGGCATCGACACCGCCTGCGAAACCCTGGCCCGCGCGCAAAAGATCGTCGTCTATGGCTGCGGCCGCGAGGCGTTGCAGCTCAAGGGTTTCGCCATGCGCCTCTATCACCTTGGCCTTGAGGTGTCGGTGGTCGGCGACATGAACACGCCACCGCTTCGCCCAGCCGATGTCTTCCTGGTCAGTTCCGGCCCGGGCGAGACGACGACGGTGCTTACCTTGATGCAAGTCGCCCGCCAGGCCGGCGCCACCGTGCTTTTGCTCACCGCCGAGGCAGGCAGTAGTGCGGTCGCGCTTGCCGACTTCACCTTGCTGATCCCGGCGCAGACCATGGCGCGTGACCAGGGGCCACAAAAGACATCGCTGCTGCCGATGGGCTCGGTCTTCGAAGGGGCGCTGTTCCTGCTGTTCGAGGTGATGGTGCTGAAGCTCAAGGCGCTGACCGGCCAGTCGTCCGAGGCCATGCGCACCCGCCACACCAACATGGAATAGATCATGCGCTACGAACTGATGTTGCCGCACCAGATCCGCAAGGCGATCGCCGAGAACTGGCCGGTCGCTCTCCCGCTCGGCGTGCTCGAATATCACGGCGAGCACATGGCCGTCGGCATGGACACGCTGGCCGTCGTCAAGACGCTGGAGCTCTACGAGAAGGAGGCCGACATCGTCATCCTGCCGGCTTTCTACTACGGTGCGGCGAGCTATGTGGTGGCAGCACCTGAAGGCAACGGCTCGGTGCAGGTCGGCGGCAACCAGCTGGCGCCGTTCGCCGAAGAATTGTTCTACAGCCTGCTGCGCATCGGCTTTCGTAACATCAACGCCATCATCCACCACCAGACCGAGAACTTTGCCGCCGGCATGCCGACCGATCTCGCCTTCAAGGCCGCCGGCCGCCAGGCGATTTTCCGCTTCCTCGAGAAGCAGCGCGGCGAGGGCTGGTGGGGCTCAGACGAGATGGCCGATTATTATGCCGGGCACGCCGCCGGCGAGAATTTCTTCAACTGGGTGCAGGTGCACCCGCTAATGTCGGCTGCCATGAACGGGAAGTATCCGTTCGATCACGCCGGTGTTGGCGAGACATCATTGATGCTGGCACTGTGTCCGGAAGCGGTCGATGCCGGGCGTTTTGGCGAGAATACCGCGTGGTATACGGCCAGTGCGCCGGAGGCCTCGGCGGAGCTAGGGCAGAAGGGCGTCGCGATGATCATGGATCACCTGAGGGCGATATTGGGGCGCTAGCAGACAAAGTCGCTCTGTAGCGATCCTTCACACCCCCTCTGTCCTGCCGGACATCTCCCCCGCAAGGGGGGAGATCAGATGTCATTTCCGCTTTCGCCAATCACCTACGTCGCAAGAAAAGCGATGCAGCCAAAGCTGCCGATCTCCCTCCTTGCGGGGGAGATGGCCGGCAGGCCAGAGGGGGGGTGCTGTCCCGCCGAGGTCAACAGTAGAGGGGCACGCCGCCTCTCGCCCTACTTCACCGCGCCCGCCGTCATGCCCATGATCAGATACCGCTCAAGCGCAATCCCGATGACCGCCAGCGGTGCGATCGCGGCGGTGGCAAGCGCCGCCATCGACCACCAGTTGATGCCTTGCGAGCCGGTCTGGCTCGCCACCATGACCGGGATGGTCTTGGCGTCGGTCGAGGTCAGCAGCGCGGCGAAAAAATACTCGTTCCAGCACAGCACCATCGCCAGGATGAAAGCGGCGACCATGCCCGGCAGCGCAATCGGCATGACGATGCGGAAAAAAGCGCCCCAGATCGAGAGGCCGTCGACCAGCGCTGCCTCCTCGAGCTCGACCGGGATCGAGTTGAACTGGTCGCGCATGATCCAGATGACGATTGGCAGCACCATCAGCGTGTAGAGCAGGATCAGGCCGATGCGTGTGTCGAGCAGACCGACTTCCCGGTAGAGCACCAGGAAGGGCAGGGCCAGCACCACCGGCGGCAGGATCAGCTGCGACAGGAAGAAGAAGGAGATGTCCTCGTTCTTGAACCAGGCGAACTGATAGCGGTAGCGGGTCAGCCCATAGGCGGCGAGGCTGCCGATGACGATGGCGAGGCTCGACGCGCCGACCGAGGTGATGACCGAATTCATGAAGCGCTTGAAAAACTCCTCGCGCACCGTCGAGGTCTGGAAGATCGAATCCGGCGACAGGCCGAGCGAGCGCCAGCCCTTCCAGTCCGGCTGGAAGTCGACGAACGGGATGAGGTGTCCTTGCGTGACGTCGACCGCGGTCTTGAACGAGGTGGTGATGGTCCAGTAGATCGGGAACAGGCAGATGAAGGCCCAGAACGCCAGCGCGCCATAGATGAAGATGCGATTGGCCAGAAAACCCAGCGGTGAGCGGATTTCCGAGGCAGCATAGTCGGTGGTCTGGACGCTCATTGTGCCTCGTCAGTTCACGTTGCGCACGAAGCGATTGGCGAATTTCAACAGCCAGGTCACGAACACGACGATGATGACGAGATAGGCCATCGCCAGCATGGTGCCGTAGCCGACATTCGAGCGGTCGCGGTATTCGCGGTAGATGAAGCTCGACACCGAATCGGTGGCGCCGCCAGGCCCGCCGGAGGTCACGGTGATGATGATGTCGGCGAGCTTCAACTTGAAGATGATGCGCAGGATCACCGCCGTGACCGACACCGGCAGCATCAGCGGGAAGGTGACCTGCCAGAAAGTCTGCCAGGGCGTGGCGCCATCGACGCGCGCCGCTTCCAGCACGTCGCGCGACATCGCCTGCAGGCCGGCAAGCAGCATGATCATCATGAACGGGATGAAGGTCCAGGCGTCGAGCACCATGATCGAGATGCGGGCGGTGATCGGGTTGGAGAAGAAGGCGGGGTTCTCCCAGCCGAGATGGCGCGCCAGCGTCGCCGCCGGCCCGAAACGGTACTCCATCAGCGATTTGCCGATCATCCAGGATACCGCGACCGGCGACAGCATCAGCGGCATCAGGAAGACGACTCGGAAGAATTTGCGCGCCCGGATCTGCGCGTTGAGCAGCAGCGCCAGGCCGAAGGCAATCACATACTCAACCAGCACGGCGAGCACATAAAGCACCATGTTGAACAGCGCGTTGCGGTAGTAGGGATCGGCCAGCATCTGCCAGAAATTGTCGAGCCCGTTGAACTTGCGGCCGGAAAAGGACGACAGGTTCCAGTCGGTCAGCGCGATATAGAAGCCGAACAGCGTCGGGAAGATCACCATGGCGATGGTGAACAGCAGCGCCGGCAGCAGGAACAGCGCGCGCTGGCCGTCCTCGCCGCGCGTCAGCACCTGGCCGATGCCGAGCGCCACGCCCCACAGAACATAGGCGTAGACGATCGGACGCCAGGTCTCGAAGCCGAGCGTGGTGATCTCGTTCTTGTAGAGGATCTCAAACGCGATCACCGCCAGCAGGCCAAGCGTGGCGGCCGCCATCAGGGCAAAACCCGCCCGCTTGCGGGCCGGCGAGATCAGATCGGCTGGGCCGGCGTTGGCCGGCCATGCATTGGTGGTCTGGTCTGCCACGCGTCCCCGTCCGTTTAAAAAATCAAGCCTGCGACCGGCCCGAGCCGGTCAGGTCCGGCGGCTTGCACCGCCGGACCTGTTGTCACGATAGGATCAGCCTACACGCCGAGCGAGGCCTTGTAGAGCTTGATCTGGTTTTCGCGGCCGATCTGGTCGGTCAGCTTCTCCCAGGCCGCGGCAATGGCGTCGGCGCCTTCCTGCGCCTTCATCTTGCCGGCGAATGTGTTGGCCAGAATGTCCTCGGCAGCCGAATAATACTGGAAGATGCCGGGGATGCGCGGCTCGATCGCCGCGTTCGGATGGTTGTAGCTGTCGGCTTCCGACTTCAGATACGAGGTGATGAACGCCTCGTCGTAGCCTGCCGCCACCCATTCGGGAATGTCGAAATGCGAGTTGCGGTAGGGCTGGAAGCCGGACGGATACATCGCCGTCCAGATTGACAGGTCCTTGCCGCCGAGATGAGCGGCGGCCGACCATGCCGCTTTTTTCTTCTTTTCGTCAGTATCGACGCGGGCCATGACGTAGACGCCCCAGCCGAGATAGGCGCAGTTCGGCGCATAGTTCGGGCCGCTGGCGAGTTTGTCCCAAGCGCCGGTCTTGGCATTGTAGACGTCGTCGGACCCCGGCAGGATCGAGAAGCCGGTGACGTCGCCGATGACCGAGCTATCATTGGTCTTGACGTTGGAGCCGACGTCGCCCCACCAGGTGACCATCGAACCGGTGCCGGCCAGGAACTGCTGGAAGGCTGTCGTGTTCGGGTCGGCGTTGATCTGGTCGGCGGGCTCCGACGGCAGCGCGTCGATGACGTCCTGGATGGCGCGCACCCAGGCCGGATTGTTGATGCGCGGCTTCATCGTGTCGGCATCGAACAGCCAGGCCTTGTCGTCGGGATGCTTGGCATAGGCGGTGGCGCGGCTGCCGAGGAAGTAGAAGCCGAAACCGCCCCAGGCCTTGGGCGCATCGAGATAGCCGAAGACGTCCTGATCCTTGAACTTCTTGCCCTTGAGGAATTTTGTGACGGCCTGGACTTCCTGCCAGGTCTTCGGCACACCCCATTCGGTGGCCGCGCCGCCGTCCTTCCACGCCTTGGCGAGGTCGGCATCGGCAAAAACGTCGGTGCGGTAATTGAAGTTGTGCGCATCGCCATCGACGGTGATCCGGTACTGCTTGCCGTCCCAGGTGCCGACCGGCGGCTGCAGATAGGCCACGACATCCTTCATGTCGATCTGCTCTTTGACCCAGTCGGGCATCTCGGACGTCAGGCCCTTGCCGCAGACATCGCCTTCGAAGGGCGCGCCCATCTCGATGATGTCGAAGTCGACGGTGCCGGTGGCGATCGACTGCTGCAGGCGGGCATTGTAGTCGGCCTGCGCCAGGTCGATCCAGCTGATCTTGGCGCCGGTATAGGCCTCCCACGGCTTCAGGAAGCCGCGGAACAGCACATTGTGCAGGTTCTGGTTGTTGAGGCCCATGAAGGTGAGCTCGACGCCGGCGAATTCGCCTTCCTTGACGTTGGCCTTGGTGGCTTCCAGGCAGAGTTCGCCGACCTTCTGGAAATCGGCATCCGTCGGCTGACCCTTGCCGACGCCGGGGATCTGCAGAATTTTGGAGCGTAGCTCGCTGGCGGCTTCAGCCGGGCGGGTGAAAGCGCCGAGCCCAGCGCCCGATGCGGCGGCGATCGCGGCCATCGAGGCCGCGCCTTTGAGTATGTCACGCCGGGTGGCACCCGCGCGGACGAGTTTTTCGTACAGACCGACTCTCATCTATTCCTCCCAGAACAACAGTCGTGAATTAAATGCCAATCCCTCCGACGCCGAAACGTCGGCGGTTCTCCTTTATCATACGGGGACGTGGGACCCCACCCTGCGTCGCCTGGAGCTCCGATTTTCGGATAAAAATCCGACTGCCGGATTGGCAACAGCTAATATTTGCGTAATCGATTACCTTGTCAACACGAATGGCTTTTTATCGATAACATACCGACTTGCCCTTGCCGTTGGCAATGGCTAGCTTCACCGCGAGAAAAGGGGGGACGATGGCTCAAGTCGCGATCAGCAATGTGGCCAAGGCGTTCGGAACCGTCAAGGTCCTGCACGAGGTCAGCGTCGATATCGCCGATGGCCAGTTCGTGGTGTTGGTAGGCCCGTCGGGCTGCGGCAAGTCCACGCTGCTCAGGATGGTGGCCGGGCTGGAGACCGTCTCCGGCGGCACGATCGCCATTGGCGAGCGCATCGTCAACAATCTGCCGCCGGCCAAGCGCGACATCGCCATGGTGTTCCAGAACTACGCGCTCTATCCGCACAAGACGGTGGAGCAGAACATGGCGTTTGCGCTGAAGCTGCGCAAGACCGATCCGGCCGTGGTCGCCGAGCGGGTCAAGCGCGCCGCCGACATTCTCGACCTCAATCCGTACCTGAAACGTTATCCGCGCCAGCTCTCCGGTGGCCAGCGCCAGCGCGTCGCCATGGGCCGCGCCATCGTGCGCAATCCGCAGGTCTTCCTGTTCGACGAGCCGCTCTCCAATCTCGACGCCAAGCTGCGCGTGCAGATGCGCACCGAGATCAAGGAACTGCACCAGCGGCTGAAGACCACCACCATCTACGTCACCCACGACCAGATCGAGGCCATGACCATGGCCGACAAGATCGTCGTCATGCGCGATGGCCGTATCGAGCAGGTCGGCGCGCCATTGGAATTGTTCGACCGGCCGGCCAATCTGTTTGTCGCCGGCTTCATCGGCTCGCCGTCGATGAACCTGCTCAAAGGCGTGGTGCGCAAGGGCGACAAGGTCGAGATAGCAGGCACGCTGTTCCCGATTGCTGCCGGCAGCGCCGCCAAGGAGGGCCAGGCCGTGGTCTATGGCGTGCGGCCCGAGCATCTCGAAATCCATCCCGACGGCGTGCCGGCAAAGATCTCGGTGGTCGAACCCACGGGTTCCGAAACGCTGGTCTTCGTGCGCTTCGGCGACAGCGGCGAGATGGTGGCGCTGTTTCGCGAGCGCCACGACTTCAAGCCCGGCGACACGCTCAATCTCAAGCCGCGCCTCGACCAGGTCCATCTCTTCGACGCCGAGACCGGCAACCGGCTCTGATTTCCAATCGACTTTGACCAAACCTGTTTGACGAGGACTGCCATGCTCAAAGGGATCAACCCATTGCTCAATGCCGATGTGCTCCAGGCGCTCAGGGCAATGGGACACGGCGACGATCTGATCATCGCCGACACCAATTTCCCCGCCGATTCGGTGGCAAAGCAGACCGTGCTCGGCAAGCTGCTGCACATCGACGCCTCGGCGGCCGATGTGGTCAAGGCGGTGCTGTCGCTCTATCCGCTGGACACTTTCGTCGACGATGCGGCCGCGCGCATGGAGATCGTCGGCAAGCCGGACGAGATCCCGCCGGTGCAAAAAGAGGTGCAAAAGGAGATCGACAAGGCCGAGGGCAAGGCCTGGCCGATGATCTCGGTCGAGCGCTACGCCTTCTACGAGCGCGCCAAGAAAGCCTATTGCGTCATCCAGACCGGCGAGCGCCGCTTCTATGGCTGCTTCGCCTTTCGCAAGGGCGTCGTGCCGCCGGACGCCGAGTAGGGCCATGGCGTCGGGCAAACCTGTCGTCATTCTGGGCGTTTTCGTCGCCGACACCGCTTACCGGGCCAATCGACAGCCGCGCATGGGTGAAACCATTCTTGGTAATTCCTTCAAGCTGGGACCTGGCGGCAAGGGCTCGAACCAGGCGGTGGCGGCAGGCAAGCTCGGCGCCGACATCACTTTCCTGACCCGGCTTGGCGTCGATGCTTTCGCCGACATGGCCAAGGCGACCTGGGCAGAGGCGGGCGTGAAATCCGCCGTCATCGACACGCCGCAAAGCTATACCGGCGCGGCCTATATCTTCATCGAGGAGACGACCGGCAACAACGCCATCATCGTCAGCCCGGGTGCGGCGATGCTGATCTCGTCTGAAGACATCGAGGCCAATGCCGGCCTGATCCGTGGAGCCGGCGTCTTCGTCACCCAGCTCGAACAGCCGATCGACGCGGCACTGCGCGCACTCGAGATCGCGCGCGGGGCAGGGGTGACCACCATTCTCAATCCGGCGCCCGCGGCCAAGCTGCCGGACCGCATCTACACGCTGTGCGACTATGTGACCCCCAACGAAACCGAGGCCGAGGAACTGACCGGCATCAAGGTTTCTTCGATCGACGACGCTCGCCGCGCCGCCGACAGCCTGCTCAAAAAAGGCGTCGGCTCGGTCATCATCACGCTCGGCGAAAAAGGCGCGCTGCTGCACACGGCCGCTCGGTCCGACCATGTCCCGGTGGTCAATGCCGGCCCGGTGGTCGAAACCACCGGTGCGGGCGATGCCTTCAATGGCGGCCTGGCCGCCGCACTCGCCAAAGGCGTGGAGCCGCTGCAAGCCGTCCGCTTCGCCTGCGCCGTCGCCGGCATTTCGGTGACGCGGCCGGGTACGGCGCCATCCATGCCGACGCTGCATGAGGTCGAGGCGCTGCTGGCCAAGGGGTGACGTCGTTGCGGGAGAGATCGAATTCAGATCCGACCGGATCTGAATTGCCTCATGCAAGATCATGATTCTAGACGATTATGCCACATTTCTCCTGAGGAGAAATGGCGCGAGTGACGGGGCTCGAACCCGCGACCTCCGGCGTGACAGGCCGGCGAAAACGCCTGATTAATCAACGAATGGTTTCAATTCCTCACGCTCTCGAATTTGCGGGAAAAAGCGCGAAATTGAAACATGCTTATCAGAACTCCTCGTCGTAATCCGCGAGTCATTAACTTCCGATCCTCAGCTTATCGACGACGCGTCCGGGGGGTGCACGATCCTTCTGACGACGACGGGCACTGCGCGCGCGTATTTGTAGCAAGCCGCGACGCTGAAGCTACACAACCGCCGGGCATGTTACTGCCTCGGATCATTATTTTTCGCTAGCGTTTGATTAAGCCCCTTAGGGCCGGACGTCTGGGCGTTTTGTAATGCACGGCAATAGCCGGGCGGGCGCCGGTCGCCTCCGTCATGTCGCCGCTGCGCCGCGTCAGGCTTCTTTCTCACCAAGCCCGAAAAGTGTTTTCGAGAACTCCCATATCGTCTCCGCGCAAGGTTTCGCACCAATGCAGCGAGAGCTTGGGGCAAGGAGCCCGGCATTGATCGCCAGGGCTCCTGAGAGAACGGTGGACTCGGCGTCAGAGTCTCGTCGGTGGCCTTTTTCCAAGTGCCAGATTGAGGAGCGACACAGCTTCCTCGCGGCCAAGTTCGGAAGCCCATGTGTTCATCGTGCAAAAGCGCGAAATCTCGTAATGCTCGAGGGCTTGGGCAACAGCTAGAAGGCCGGCATCTAGTGCAGGCGCGCCCTTGTATCCTTCCATGATCTCGGCGCCCATCCGTGATGCCGACGATAGCCGCGCAGGTCTTTGCCTGTGGCTTCTTGCCGATCTCTTCGAGAACCTCTGGGGCCTATTTAGCTGCCGTTCAGCATTCGATACGCCCCGAAATCGCGGTCACGCGTCTGGTGCCACCGTCGCCCATTGCTCGCCCAAATTGCAGATCCTTAGCGGGAGAGCGCTTCTGCTCTCACCACTCGCAGGCACGAGATATTTCGGTCTTGGGCGTGATGCACCTTTTTTCTCCGTCGATCAAAAATGGTGGGGCGGGAGATTCGCTCCCTTTTCGCGCCCCCTAAAAGCAGACGCTTGATTCGTTGACTGACCCTTGGGCGAAATTGTCTGTCCGCAAGCCAAGTATGTTCCGGAAACCAACAAGACCATCAGCGTCGAGTCGAGAATATCATGGCCGACAAGGATGCCTGTCATCCCTCCAGCAACGTATATTATGACGGTGACCACCATTATGGTGGCGCCAAAACGTTCCAGCGGATCAGCACTGATGCGCAGGACTCTTGTCGCATTCCGGATCGTCACGACGAATATTGCAGCCAATGTCAGCGCACCTGCGAGTCCGGCCTGCACCAAAGCCGTAAGGAAGCCGTTGTGAAAGTGGTTGAAGCCTTCGGTGGCGCCAAAGCGCTGTTTGAACCCCTGCCTTGAAAGCATCCGGCCGGCGGCCATTCCGTGACCAAAAACGGGCGCTTGGCGAAAGGCATCGAGCCCGACGTCCCACAACCCGACCCGCAACCCGAGCGGCGTGGTATAATCGCCGTTGACGGCGAGGGCATTCCAGTCCTCGAACAGGACATGTGTGCGATCGGCGACAATCGGAGACGTAATTGCCGTGATGATCAATGTCGATGCGCCGGCAATCACCAGCAACTGCTTCATGTCTGATCGGAAGACCCTTTCGCGATGGGTCACAAGCACCGCTACCAGCGCGATGAGCAAGGCCACCCAGACCATGCGCGAGCCCGAGTAGAGTGTCGCCACCACACCGGCAAGCGCGGCGGCCGTGAGCGGCTTCCACGCTTTCTCGACCCCAGACAGAGCACCTGTAAGACACATCATCACGGCCAGGCAGGTGACCGTGGCAAACACGATGGGGTTTCCGGCCCCACCTTCGGGTCTCAGCATCCCAATCCAGTGGTATTGGACGATGGCCAGCACCAGTGCCCCGACACATGCTGCGGCGCTGGCACGAACGGCAGTGCGTGCGAGGCTCTCCTTGTCCATGATGCTCCACGTCGAATAGGAAATCGGGAACAACAGCAAGGTCATCAGGGGCAAGAAATGAGTGGCATCGGCCCGCAGCGTCCCGTTTACGATCGACGCCAGGATCTGGGCGGCGCAATAGGCATAGATGGCAGTGGTCATGGCAAGCATAGGCCGATCAATGTTAAGGCGCCGCCGGCCGGCCGCCAGCAGCGCCAATGACCAGAGCGCGCCGCCATGGAAGACGAAGCTCACCACCGAACCGAATACCGGCGGCGAAAAGAAGCAGGCGATCGAGAAATACTGGTTGACCTGGTCAGTCGTGAAATGGCGACGGAGCGATTTAAACAGGGTTCAATGCCTTTGCTTCGTTGGCTTCCAGGTCGCCTGAGGGTCGGTTCGAACGACCCTGGCGCACGTCGGTTCGCCCTCTCCCTCCCGTATAGCTGCTCGCTTTCGCGTCTGATAGTGCCGAACGTCTCGTCCCTTCCGACGGCATGAGCGGGCACCGCAAAGACTAAACCGCCCGGGCTCACCACCCATCACGCTGCGATCGCGTTTGAAAATCCCTTGGTCGCTCCCCGCCAGGACTGGAACATCAACACGTCCCAGAGTAGATATTGGTTGTTTTGGTGCCCGGAGAGGTGTTCGAACCAGGCACGCCGGATCGCTTCAGGCCGGAAGAATCCGTCTTCGCGCAGCCGGCGCTCGTCGAGCAACTCCTCGGCCCATTCGCGCAAAGCGCCGCGCAACCAGGAATCAATGGGCACGCCGAAGCCCATCTTGGGGCGTTCGACAAGCTCTTTTGGAAGATGCCTGTAAAGCAGCTGTCGCAGAGGCCACTTGGTCTGGCCGCCGGCGCGCAGAATTGAGAGCGGTAGCGACAGCACGAAGCTTATGAGTCGATGGTCGAGAAACGGTACACGTGTTTCAAGACTGACGGCCATGGCGGCGCGATCGACCTTCACCAGTATGTCGTCGGGTAGATAGCTCATAAGATCGATGTACATCATCCGCTCGACGCTACCGGGCAAATCCGGCAACGGTTCCAGGCCGGTCAGCATTGTTGGCGGCTCGACCGCATCCGAGATGATCTCGGTCGGGTCCCAGTGCGAGCACAGGCGACGGTAGACATCGTCCATGGTCCGCAGCGAAAGCACAGACGCGGCTTTGTGGATCATGTCGCCGACGCGTTCGCGGCGCAGGCGTTGCGGGAGGAGCGGCATGATCCCGCCCGCGAGGTTGTTGTAGAGGCCGGCCGACGGCAATGTCGCCAGGCTAGCAGACGCGCGGCGCAGACCGACCGGAATTCGGGACAACTTGTTCCAGAACGCATCGGCGAGCGCGTAGCGGTTGTAGCCTGAGAACAACTCGTCGCCGCCGTCACCCGACAACGCCACGGTAACGCTGCCACGTGCCAGTTTCGAGACGAGGAAAGTCGGGATTTGCGAGGAGTCGGAGAAAGGCTCGCTATAGATGCCCGACAGTTGCGGCACCACGTCGAGCGCGTCGCGCTGGTTGAGATAGAGCTCTGTATGATCGGTGCCGAGATGGCGCGCCACTTGCTTGGCATGGTGCGCCTCGTTGTAGCCGACCTCCTCGAAGCCGATTGTGAAGGTGCGCACCGGCCGCGCACTGATCGACTGCATGACTGCCACGACCGCGGAAGAATCGATGCCGCCAGATAGGAAGGCGCCAAGCGGCACGTCGGCGATCATCTGCCCTTCAAGTGAGCGGCGCAGATGACGCTCGACCTCGTCGACCACCTCTTCAGAGCTGCCCAGGAAAGGCTCGCGCCGGCCTTGCGCTGCGACGTCGCTGGCGCGCCAGTAATTTTCGACGCGCGGCTCATTCATAGGATCGGAGAGGACGAGTAAGTGGCCGGGTCTCAGTTTCCGTATGCTCTGATAGATGCTGTAGGGCGCGGGGATGTAGTTGTGGCGCATCATCAGCGCCAACGCATTGCGGTCTATCTCCGGGCGCCAGTCCGGCAGAGGTTGAAAGGCGCTGAGTTCCGAGGCAAACGCGAAGGCCTTGCCGACACGGCCGTAGTAGAGCGGCTTTTCACCCACGCGATCGCGACCGAGAACCAGAGTTCTTTCACGCCGGTCCCAGACGCCAAAAGCAAACATACCGGCGGCCAGTTCGAGTGCTTTTTTGGTCCCTAGCTCTTCGATGGCGACCAGGAGGACCTCGGTATCGGAATGTCCACGCCACGCGTGTACACCAAATTGCTGGTCAAGGTGCGCCCGCATCTCGCCGTGATTGTAGATCTCGCCATTGAAGACAATGACATAGCGGCCTCTGTGAGAGATCATTGGCTGGGCGCCAGCCGAGGACAGGTCGATGATGGCAAGGCGGCGCTGGCTGAGCGCAACGCCCGCCTCGGCGTCGCTCCAGACCCCGTCGCCGTCGGGTCCACGATGTCGGATGTGGTCGGCCATCCGACGCACAGTATGGCCGCCGCCGCTCGTCGCAGCCGCTCCACCCACAATGCCGACGATACCGCACATCCGCCGTTACAGCTCCATATCGGCTTGCCCAAGTTATCCGCGCGTCACCAGACTGGGAAGAAGCCCGTGGCTATAAATCTATCCGCTCGAAACACCATTCACCACAGCCGGTGCCGAAAAGGCCAACTCCCGGCAGCACATTGAAACGCCGATCCGTGCGAAACCCAAGATTTTCCACAGTCCGCTCCAACTCGCTGGCTAACGCGGATTGATAAGGATAGCCGCCAAGCCAGTCGTCGACATCCGCCAGAAATTCCATGCCTCGGCGCGCGCGGTAGTTCCTTACAAACGATATCGGGTCCCGGTGGCGCAGGGTCCTTGCGACCATATAAGCCGAGACAAAGACCGCCTTGATCGGCGGCCGTACCCATCGATGCGAGGCGTAGAACCTCTTTTCGAGCGTCCATAGTCCGCACAGCGGCGTCTTAAGATAGATCGCAATACCCAGTCGCCCAGAGCGGGCGACCAAGCCAGCCGCATTGGCGATCGCTGTCCACATATCTCCGGTATGGTGGAGGACCCCCCATGAATAGACGACATCGAACGTGCCGGTGGGCAGCGAGGATCTGTCAAGGATATCGGCCCGCCCAACGGTCCAATCGGCATCGGGTGCAAACCGGGACAGGACGGCCCTGGTCGTCTCCACGCAATCCGCGTCATAATCGAGTGCTGTGACTTTCGCTGCGCCGAGCCGGAGTGCGGCCGCTGAATGCAGCCCCGAGCCGCAGCCGATGTCCAGAAAAGTCATGCCGTTGAGGTCACCCGCCAGTCGACCAAGATCCTCACACGCCCGGTCCAGATGTTCGGCCTCGAAACGCGCGGCAAGCTCGGACCAGTTGCGGCCGAAATCATAGCGCGCGTTCATTTGTCGCCCACCTGTCGTCCTTTTTGCGTGGCACCGCCTCTGCGGATCATACCCGATAGTACTCCCGATACCATTCGCAAAGCGGAGAACTCCGACCTCTATTGGAATCCGGCCTGGATCCCGTCGCCTCCTCGAGCGAACTGACATCGACGAAAGTTGCCGGCACGTCACCCGGCTGCAGCGGCATGGGATTGCGGTTCGCCTTTAGTCGGAGCGCGTTCTCCAGCACCGCGATCAGCCGTTCAGCTGAACTGGCGAACTGCCGTCGATATTGTGGATTCTGAACGGCGCGTTGCTGATCGCCGGATCCGGCGACGCTTTCCCACTGCGGGTTGGGTGTCGCGGGCTGACGCATGGCGCGGACGATGCCTTGGACAATATCGCCGACATAAGTGAAATCGCGCTGCATGTTGCCATGGTTGAAGAAGTCGATCGGCTCGCCAGCGACGATGGCCTCAGCGAAGATGAGCAGGGCCATGTCTGGCCGTCCCCACGGACCATAGACGGTGGAGAAGCGTAATCCTGTCGTGGGCAGTGCAAACAGATGGCTGTATGTATGGGCCATCAGCTCGTTTGCCTTCTTGATGGCGGCGTAGAGGCTGAGCGAATGGTCAGCCGAATCGGGCACGCAAACGGCATGCGCGTGCTGGGGCCGTAGATCGAGCTCGATGACGCATAGACAAGATGGTTCACCGAGGCGTGCCATCCCAGGCCGATAACAGCAATGCGTTCGGACATAGGCAGCTTTCCTCAGGTAGTGAGTCGACGTCCTTGTATGGTAGGCGTTACGTCAATTCAACGACACGCTGTTGCCAAGGGGCAAGTCTCCGCTCGAAAGCAACTCTGAGACACTTTTGGCGAAGCATCTGCTCGATGTTGTGGATAACATGCGCCATGATTGGGTTTTGCGTGTCAAAAATCTACAAGGGTCGAATGGGTCGCGAGCAATCACCCCAAGAAATGACTGCATGAAACGAATCGTCGTCATCGTCAGCGAACCAACGTCCCTCGCAAGCACCAGGGGACACTTGCTTCTTGCGCTGCGCGATTCCGGGTACGAAGTTCATGCCATGGCGCCGGTCGACGCCATGACCATTCGTTGGCTGGCCGAGAACGGCGTCCACTTTCATCCATTGCCAATGGAACGAGCCGGGATTGCTCCGTTCGGCGATACGGTGTTGGCTTTTCGTCTCCACAACCGGCTAAGAAAACTCAAGCCTCAGGTGGTGTTGACCTGTGCAATCAAGCCGATCGTCTACGGCATGCCGGCTGCGTTGCTTGCCGGGATCCAGCGACGGCACGCACTTGTCACCGGCCTCGGCTACGCCTTCACGGACCGGCACAAGTCACCACGCTGGAGGATGGTAAACGCAGTGGCTCGGCTCCTCTATGCCGCAAGCCTTCGGGTTGCCACCACGGTCACCTTCCAGAACGACGATGACCGCAACGACTTCCGTCGCCTTGGGCTGCTCGGGCGGACCCAAGCTAATGTCGTCAACGGCTCGGGAGTCGATCTAGACCGATTCAAAGTCGCGCCACTACCCGATCAGCCGCGATTTCTGATGATTGCACGCCTGCTGCGTGACAAAGGCCTTGCCGAATATCTGGGTGCGGCGACGCTGGTTAGGGCTGTCAGACCTGACGCCCGTTTCCACCTCGTCGGAGATATGGATCCAAACCCCTCGGGGTTTCCATTATCGGAGGTTGAGGAGGCAGTCGCCGGCGGAGCCATCCGTTATCACGGACCGGTCGAGGACGTCCGTCACATCATCGCGGATACGCGTATCTTCGTGCTTCCGTCGTATCGCGAGGGGACGTCGCGATCGGTTCTGGAGGCCATGGCGATGGGGCGCCCGGTGATCACAACGGATGCGCCGGGTTGCCGGGCGCCAATCGTGCCCGGGGTCAACGGGCTGCTGGTTCCGGTTGGTGCCACCACATCGTTGGCTGAAGCCATGATCCGCTTGATAGACAACCCCGACGAAGCCGTATCCATGGGCAAGAACAGCCGATCGATTGCCGAACAGCGCTATGATATTCAGAAAGTTACAGCTGACATGATGGGCATCATCGAAGGGGGAGACCGAGCCGCAGGATGACATTCACAGGCAACCCATCGTCGAATCGGTACGAGTTCGGAGCCAATTGGGCGTCGTTCGTCGACAAACACTACTCGACTGAACGTCGGCAGGTGGCGGCCGACAAGCTTCTGTCCTTCCTCGGCAAGCAGAGCCTGGAAGGAATGGATTTTCTCGATATCGGCAGCGGCAGCGGGCTACACTCGCTTGCCGCCTTCGACGCAAAGGCGGATCGGATACATTCCTTCGACTTTGATCCGCTTTCGGTAAGTACCACCGGCAGGCTTCGCAAATTGGCCGGGGACCCGCCGAACTGGGCCGTCGAACGAGGTGACGTTCTCGATGCCGACTATCTTGAGGCGCTGGGCACTTGGAGCTTGGTCTATTCATGGGGCGTGCTCCATCACACTGGCGCCATGTGGCAAGCAATTGAGAATGCTGCACGAAGGGTAGGGCCTGGCGGCCTTTTCTTCATCGCTCTCTATTCGTCGAATGTCGTAACGCCTTCCGCGCAATTCTGGCTCAATGTGAAACGTCGGTACAATGCCGCCAACCCTCGTCAAAGGCGATGGATCGAATGCTGGTACATCTGGCGTTTCGGCCTTGGCAGAAATCCACTTCGGCTGCCAATGCTCCTGAAGCAGATTCGCGAGAAGAAAAAAGGTCGCGGCATGAGTTACATGACCGACGTCCGCGACTGGCTGGGAGGGTGGCCGATGGAGTTCGCCGACGACCAGGCCGTGATCGACTTCTTGAAGCAACGGTTCGATTTCGAAATCGTCAGGATATCCACCGGTGAAGCCTGCACGGAATTTCTCTTCCAGAACCCTGGCAAGGTGCAATCCAAACCGAACTGACGTGGCGGCCTTGTTGCACCGGCGGCGCCAGCCCGATCAGGCACGTTGCCGAACCCGTCCACGCGATGCATTCAAGCGATCTGTCCACCGGTTGTCGTCGAGATATGCGGCTGGCGGTGTTCAAGGGTTACGATCTCGTCGCAACTTTCAACTGTCGTGAGACGGTGTGCGATGATCAATATTGTCAGATCGGTGGGCAGTTCTCGGATCGCCTCCATGACTGCCGCCTCGGTCTCCATGTCGAGAGCGCTCGTCGCCTCGTCGAAGACGAGCACAGATGCCTGTTTGTACAAAGCCCTCGCGATGCCTATTCGCTGGCGTTGACCTCCCGACAGGCGGACGCCGCGCTCGCCAACACGCGTCTCGTAGCCCTGCGGCAAGCTTTCTATGAAGTCCGCCAACGCGGCCTGCTGCGCCGCGCTGCGGACGCGCTCGTGGTCAGTCCCGGCAGGGTCGATGCCGAAGGCGATATTGTCTGCGATGGACGCATCCGCCAGGAATATGCTTTGTGGCACATGTGCGATCTGTCTTTGCCAGGCACGTCGCGTAGCGCCGTCCAACGTCTGCCCGTCGATCTCGATCGCTCCGCTGGTCGGTTCCAGCAAACCCATGATCAGATCGACCGTCGTGCTCTTGCCGCTGCCGGTCTTGCCTACGAAGCCGACCTTGGTCCCCTTCGGGATTTTGAGATTGAAGCCTTCGAGTATCGGCGGCTGGTCGGAGGCGTAACGAAACGACACGTCCTTGAGTATGATCGCTTGTTCGAATGGCAGGCGCCTGGCTGGAGGCTCGTTCCATTCGGGGCCAAGTGGTGCTTCCAGCGCCTGGAGCACAACTTCGGCGCCGGCAAGATTGCTGAGTATCAACGCCCAATTGCCGTATACAAGCTGCATTGATGGCAGCAGACGCTGGGCTCCCAGCACGAATGTTCCAAGTATTGGCAGTACCTCGCCGGCATTGTTGGATCGGATGATGAGGAAATAGGCGAGGGCCGCGATGATCACCATACCCGCGGCTTCAATCGCGAAACGCGGAGCGCTGGCTGCAAGCGCGTTCGTTGCGTTGGCGCGTTGCAGGCGCAGGTCGAGTTCGCTGTAGCGGGAAAGAAAATATGGCTGTGTGTCATTGATAATGACATCGCGGATACCGCCCAGCCCCTCCTGTACAGAACGAATGCCTTCGGCCTGCGCGCTAGCGATGATCCGCGCATTCTGCTTGAGGTGTTTTCGGATCACAAGCGACATGGCGAGATACACCGCACCAAAGCCCGCGAAGATAACGAAGGTGATGATCGAACTTAGTATGAAAAGCGCTGCGACGACGAAGACACCGATGATTATGCCGCTGATTGATTGCAACAGTGGCAGCATCACGCCAGCGGTGATTGCTTGTACCTGTCGTAGCGCCGCCAACACCGAACTGGAGTTGCGCGAAACGTGGTAGTTGTAGGGCTGGCGCAGCACTCGGTCATAGACGGTCACGCCCACCTCATGTCCCAGCGAGAAGACGTATGAATTCGTGGCCCAGGTGAGGAGTATACGCACGGCACCGGCCACGATGGCCACTACGGAAAACAAAACCGTGAGCCCGAGCAGGCTGTCAGAAGAGCCGGTCAGCCGAAAGCCTGCAAGCTGACGCGCCAGAAACGACTGTCCGCCAACCGTCTCAGGATTGGCGATGCGCGCAAGAAACGGCAGCAAGGCACCAAGCGTGGCCGCTTCCGCCAGAGCACCGAACACCATCAGGACAAGGAGGCCGAAAAACTGCCTTTGCCGCCGCTGCGATACCTGCCGCCACAAGCGCCGCATTGTGTCGAAAGTGCTGCCCGAGTCTCGGTTTCCGCTCAACGCCAAATCGATGTCCGTATTCAGAGGGCCCAATGCACACGTCCAGCGGGCCACGACAAGCCACAACCGACGTCGATTGGCAATTTATCACAGAAGCGCCGAAGGTGGTCCGTCCACAAATTTCCTCGCAGTGGACTAGAAGCCACGGCCGCGACGAGGTGATAGTCTTCGACCATGAATGATGCCTTTGAGATTCGGTATCAAAAGTTGCGGCCAAGCTTAACTGCTGCATTGCTGTGCTCATTCGGCTTCTTCTCGGCAGGGGTTGGGGCGGCTTTCCTGCTGTTTGTCTCGGCCTATCCGCTCGGATTGATCAGCGCTTACCCGGCACCACCTGCCGAGGCAACCGAAGGGCCGCTGGGATTCCAGCAGAAGGTGGTGGATGTCGATGACCTCTACCGCGCTACGGACGAACCCATGCAGGCCTATCTCGAGCGCCTGACAAAGGCTGTCGCGGGTGGAATGGTGCATTATTGGACGGAAGGCGACAGCTGGGCTGCGACCGACACGTCCTACACGCGCATCAGCGTTTTTGACAACTACCTGCTCTGGATGCTCAGCTTCCGGCCGCAATATCGCGAAACGCTGCAAAATTATGAGTTTGTAACGCCCCGCAAAGGGCTTGCCCGGGGGTATGGGTTCTGTTCCCAGGTGTCCAAAATCGTCTATTCCATCCTTGCCGATCAAGGCATCGAGGCGACGATCTACAGTGTCCCCCAACACACCGTGGTAGTGTCGAACGGCAATATTCTGGATTCCGACTACGGCGTCTTTGTTCCTCGCTCGCTTGAGGACGTGCAGAGGGAGCCGTCAATCATCGACACCTACTACGCGCAATTCGCGCCGATGTTGCCCCTGCTGAAGACGGCTTATGGTGGGGCTTGGCAACCGGCTGGCACCATGGAGGACTTCGACGGCGTGCGTGCATACGAGGCAAAGTTCGAGCGGCTCAAATGGGCACCGCCACTCGCCCTCCTGGCAACCGGAATGGTGCTTGCCACGTTCGGGATGATGCTGCGGCATCGTGAAGGACGCAGCCCGTCTGCTGCGCGGCAGGCTGGAGCTGATCTTGCCGGCTCGTGACCTTTTGTGGATTGTATGCGCAATACGACTTCTTCTTGCCGGCTCTGGACGCTATGTGGAAGCGGGAACGGGCGAGAACAGGCGGAGGGGTGAGCGACGCTGCGAGAAGACCTTGCGTTGACTAATGCTGAAAGCCGACAGCGCGTTGCCGCGCCTTCCACCGCGCGCCTGAGAAGGACCCGTCGCAACGTGCTCTTCATTATCGGGACGCTCGATCTCGGAGGCACGGAAAGCCAACTGGTGCTGCTTGCCAAGGAGTTGAAGGCGCGGGGCTGGCAGGTCGAGGTCTTTGCCCTCTCGTCGGGCGGTGTTCTTGCGGAAACGCTGAATCGTGCCGGTATCCGAATATCCTACGGGCTTCATCGCCCCAATCCCTTGCCCGCATCACTGACAGCGGCGGGGGCGGAAGAAAAATCGAGCGTTGCCCCCAAGACGCGGCCGAGCGTCAAGGCAATGCTGGTGCTCGGCGCCGCGATCACTTTGCTCGTTGGTCGCATCATTTTGACCCGGCCACGCGTGGTTCACGCCTTTTTGCCATTGACCAACTTTCTGGGCGCGTTGGCAGGTCGGTTTGCGCTGGCCCCACTCGTCATCACCTCCAGGCGCGGTCTCGGCAACCACCAGGAGCGATGGCCGCGGCTGAAGCGCATGGATCGAATCGCCAATCGGTTTTCACATGTGGTGGTCGCTAACTCGCATGCGGTCGCGGCCGACATGGCGGCCCGGGATGGCTATGATCTCGCCCGCGTGCGCGTGATTGCCAATGGTCTCGATCTGAGCCGTTTCGATGGTATCAGCCATCGCCGTGATGAGATCAGGCGCAGCCTTGGTCTTGAACCTGACGATGTCGGGGTCGTCATCGTCGCCAATCTTATTCCCTATAAGGGACACAAAGATCTTATCGACGCTTTCGCAAGCGCAAGCCAAAGTCGGCCGGAGCTGAGGTTGTTCATCGCCGGACAAGATCGAGGCATTGGGCAGGCGCTGATGGAGCAAGCCCAGCGGCTTGGCGTCGGATCGACAGTTCGGCTGCTCGGGGCTCAGGACGACGTACCAGGCCTGCTTGCCAGCATGGACATCGGCGTGATCGCCTCCCACGAGGAAGGCTTTTGCAACGCCCTGATGGAAAAACTCACCGCAGGCCTCCCAGTGGTGGCCACCAATGTCGGTGGAAATCCGGAGGCAGTTTCGGGCATGCCGGGTTGTGTGCTGGTGAAGCCTCGTGACCCTGCCGATCTGGCCCGCGGACTGCTTGCCGTTCTCGAGCGGTTGCCCGAGCAGACAGTGGACCGAAAATTTCGTCAGCGGGCGATGCGCGAACGCTACTCCATAAGGGCTATGGTGGACGCTTATGAAACCCTCTATCTCGCGGGCAAGTGAATGAGCGGGATTGCTCACTTCCAAGGCCCGGTGAATTCGGCGCCTACGCCGCGCAGCATCCTGCCATGTGTCGCCGCCGGGCTGTGTGCATTTTCCATAGTCATCTATCAGTCGTGGTTCATGCCCTATTTTCTGCCGTTCTTTACGGGCCGGGACGAGTTCGCCAGACTGGTTTTCCATGCCCTCTACGGCAGCGTGTTGATTGTTTCGATTGCCGTTCTTGCAATCCGTCGGGACGTGCGTGGCGCGATCCTCCTGCTCGCGATCGCCGGGGCGATGGCGGTTGCCCCGGTTGCGCTTCATCCACTTGGCATCGTCGCAAAGTGTTACCTTATTACCCTTTTCCTTGGCGGCGGGGCGATTGTCCTCATGCTCGCCTCATCGCCCGCAATGGTGCTGCGTCTATGTGCGTCGGTGACGGCGCTCAATGCGGTGGTCTGCTTCCTCGACCTTCTTTTTGCCAACGGCTTCACCAGTACGCTTGGCAGAGCCGCCGGCCTGGCGATCAATCCGAATGTGGCAGCCGCCGGCCTGCTTCTTGGCGCCGCGGCGAGCTATCGCGCCGTCGCGCCAAAATGGCGTGCCACTTTCCTTGTTCTCGTAAGCGCCGCTCTGCTCGTCACGCTTTCCCGCTCGAACATTCTTGCAGCCTGTGGCACCGTGGCGGTGCCGTTTGCCGTTGATATTTGGCAGCAATTTCGGGGTCACCGTCGTTTAAGGCTCGATCCAAGGGGCTGGGGTCGCCCGCTCGCCGTCGCATTAATACTGCTGGGGACAATCGGTGTCGCGCTCGCCACAAATGTTTATTTTCGCGTTTCCGTCGGCAACTCCTTCGCCGGGATGATCTCGGTTGGAAAGGCGCTCGATGAGGCGGCGGATGCTGTCGATTCGTCACATGATGAGGTTGCGTCGTCCGCCTTAGACCCGGTTGCGCCGTCGTCTCAACAAGCTCTGGCTGAATCAAGTTCGGCTGCGACGATTGACCAGCCGACGGCAGAACCTTCGATCAGATCAGACCCTCCGCAAGCCGATCCTGCGCGAGCCACTGCCTCATCTGCGCCTCCGTTCAGCGGCCTGCCTTCGTCCGCGACAGGCCAATCCACAAACGCTGCCAAGATCCAGGCGCTAGGCGAACGTCTCGTGGACGAGGGCAAGAGAAATTCGATCTCGGCAAGAGCACTCTTTCTGGAGCGAGGCCTGCTCGCGTACAGAGAAGGCGGCTTCTTCGGTCGCGGCCTTGAGGTGGCGCAGGCTCTCGCGCCTCACAACACCCTTGTCCTTTTCGCAATTGCTTTTGGGCACATCGGCTGGTTGATCCCGATCGGCCTGGTCGCTTCCGCTTTCTGGTATGTCCGCAGCGCCGGCGATCTGGCCCTTGGTGTCGCACTCGTGGGGGTCATGCTGACATCGCATGACCTCTTGCTGACGCCCTCTCTCTTTCTTCCGGTCGCGCTGGGAATTGGTGGGATGCTTGCCGAGCGGCGGGGATTTACTGAAACACATTCCTCAGCAAAAAAAGGCGAGCATCGCAGCTTTGCTTTTGGAGCTAATGCAGGCGTGATGGCCTTTGCGGCTGGCTGCATTGCGATATTGCTCATCACACCGTCGCTTGTTACCGGACGGCTGCAGAACGAGACCATGTTTACCGCAAGAGGCGGGTACGAGACGCTGCTACCACGCTCGCAATTTCCTGGCCTTTTCCAATTTGACAACCTTGTCCTCGATCCCCTGTTGAAGGCTTCAGACCTGCGTGAAGAAGGGACCCCGCTCCACCAAGTTGAATGGGCGCCGAACGCATGGCCGGCTGTTGGCCCGGGCGAATATACTTTTCGCCGGCGGGACGCGGTGCTGTTTTCGGCCACGGATTCGAGCGACCCTCGCCAAAACGGACGAACCTACGCAGTCGCCGTTCCGCTCTCAGTCAGCGCGCTGTGCCTTGCTCTCCTGGGCACAATCATCGCTTGGTCGATTGTGTCGACGTCTGCCTTGACGCCACGGATAAGTCGTCGCGAAGCCTCTCTATGACTTTCGGAACAACAAGGCGTGCCCCGTAGATGGAGAAGTGGTTCTCATCCAGGTAGAGGCTATGCCCTGCGCCGTCCGTCACATCACAGCCATTTGCCGAACAGATGGTTTCGCCGGGATCAAGCAGGTGAAAGCTGGAATGGCTGGCGAAAACCATGAATGCCTGGTCGAAGGCGACGTTCTCCACCCGGGTGGGAACCGGGCAGGGCAAGGAAAGGTAAGTCGGTCTCAAATGGCAGACCACATTGGCGTCCGGCGTGTGCCCGATCAGGATCACCGGACCGCGAAAAGCGGCATAGAGTTTCGCTAAGTCCCCAAGCATGGTCGCATACAGTTTTGCCAGGTCGGGCATCTCGACAGGCGCACCATCCACTTTCCGTTCGAGAAGAGTGCGATATCCGGGCCAGCGCTGCGCGTGGACAATGGCGAGAATGTCACCGGACTTCAACCAGCGAGCCGCCTGGTCGGTAGCATTCCGGCAGTGCCGCGTGACCGCGCCGTTTGTTCTGGTCTGGAACTCTGCTCCGAAATAGCAATTGCCGGCATCGGCCAGCAGGAAATGGAATTCTTGACCGCCGAGTTCTTGAAGCGCCCGCGTGTATTGGTCGATGTGCGAATCGCCGACCACGAGTATCTTCTTTGGACTTTGAAGGTTGCCGAACTCGCAGAAATCCAAGCAGGCCAACGAGCCGGTGATCGCCTTCAGGGCTGCGCTGTTGGCAAGTTCGTTCCCCGCGACGGAATGAAGACGCCACGGCATTCCGCCCGACATCGCGTAACTGACCACGGAACATGAGAGCAGGCCAGTCAAGGCAAGTCCAAAAGAGGGGAGGAAGCCATGGCCAGCGCGAAAAGGCTGCTCGACGAAATGAAACATCGACATGGCCATGACGAGGGCCAGAAGCCCGACGAAGAGCGCTTCGGTCGGAAGCAGGGGGCGAAGCAAACCGTATTCGCAAAACACGATCAGGGGCCAATGAACGAGGTAGAGCGAGTAGCTGATGCGACCAAGATAGCCGACTGCGCGATTGCGCAAGGCGAAACCTCCCAATCGCGAACGGTTCGCAGACAACACCATCGCGGCGCCGGTGGCAGGGGCAAGCACGTTCCAGGCGGGCGCGCCCGAACGGCTGTCGAAAGAGAACACTGCAAACGCTATGAGGGCCAAGCCCAGCCAGGCGAGCAGCTCGTGGACAAGGACAGGTCGCGGCTTGGGAAGCCAGACCAGCGCCGCGCCACAGGCGAACTCGAACACGCGAAATGGCGTGTTGTAAAACACGGTGGCACGGCCGTCGGCGATCCAGTCCGCCGCCGGGGTCCCTGCAAACGGCCAAAACGATCCGTCCTGGAATGCGACAATGAGCCAGAAACTGAGAATGGCAATCGTGATGATCGACCAAACCATTCGTCCTGGGAATGCGGCAAGCAAAACTGAAAGCAGCATCGGCCAGACGAGATAAAACTGCCACTCCACACTGAGTGACCATGTATGAAGGAGCGGTTCATCCGCGCGGCGAGATCAAAGTAGCCGGACTCGCGCCAGAAAAAGATGTTCGAAACGCCGTAACTCGATGCCATCAGCGATTTCGCGAAGGTCTCCAGATGTTGAGGCGTAAGCAGAAGAAACGCGGCGATGCATGACAGGGAGAATGTCGCGAAAAATGCCGGCAGCAGGCGGCGAGCCCGGCGCGAATAGAAATGCGCCAAACTGAAACGCCCTGCCTCCACATCGGTGGCCACAATGCGGGTGATCAAAAAGCCGCTGATTACGAAAAACACATCGACGCCGACAAAGCCGCCGGAGAAACCTGCGAATCTCAGGTGGAAAAACAAAACAGCCAGCACCGCGACCGCTCTAAGCCCGTCTATGTCCGTGCGGTGACCGTCCCCAGCCGCTGCCGCACATGACGGGCTGCCGAACTGTTCTCCAACCCGCAACGCGCGGCTGTCTTCCGAACAGGCCATTCCAGCCGTGGTCGAGAGCGGAGCCTGGCCGCTTCGCATCCCGTTCAATTGCTCTTGCCAGCCGTTTGAGACGGCGTGGTGTTGGCAGCCGACAACCGGTTTTGCTCCTGGCCTTTCAGGGCCGGATAGAGACCCATCATTCGCGCGACGGCTTCGTCTGTCTCGGGCTTCAGGTTTCTGCGTATATGCGAACCATCTCGGTAGATGAACTCGCCATTGACGTAGGTTGCGCAGTGTCTGTCTGGACACATCCCTTTGAGCGGATCGACGAAGACGACGTTATTGTCATGAACGAGCGATGCGAGCGCGGACACCATAGGCGACCAGATCCGGAAGACTTGCTCGCTATTCATCTCGGTCGAACAACGCCTTAGCATACCGCTTTCGAGCATCGCTGCGCATGAAGTCAGGTCCAGGCCGGGACCAGGCACTTGGCCAATGATTGCGACGCGCCGATCCGCCCTTTCGACTTCCTGGATGAGGCTACGCAGGCCATCGCGCAACAACAGGACTTTGCTGGTCTGCCTCTCACCATTGTCAGCAAGGACATTGGTGTCGGCAAGGCTTGTCCAGGCTGCGGAGAGCACCACGAGGTAGATGTCATTGCGTTGTTTCAGCATGGCGACCGCGGCCTTTCGCGACGATGAGCAGCTTTCCCGATATCCGGCCAAATCCGGAAAGTCGCGGTGGACACCTTCTCCAAAGGCGGCCGGACAGGCGCGGTAAAGAAAGAAAGCCGTGTTTTCTCTTTTACCTGCGCTGTCTAACAGCGGCGCAAGATGCTCGGCATGGCTGTCGCCCCAGAGCACGGCGTGGCGCGCCGCTTTGTCCCAAGGCGCACCGAACGCGCAAAAGGTACTGCCCAACTCAGCGATGCTGACCATCTGCGGGCATGACCAGTCCCACATCACATCGAGGCTGCGCATTGCCTCGACTTGCTTCGAGATCCTGCTGGTGAAACCACGGGCTTCGAACACGGCATTGGCACTCAGGCAAACCATTGCCACCGCGGCGGCACCAGCGAGAAGCACGCTGGATGGCGGCGCCCGCAGGCGGCGAACGGGTTCCTCGATGAACCGCCAGGACAGATACGCCACCAGCCAGGCAACCGCTAAAAGCACGCACGATTCAACCGCCGAGGGCATTGCGGTGCCAATATAATGGCGGAAGAACACGAGGATCGGCCAATGCCAGAGATACAGGCTGTAGGAGATTCTGCCCGTCGATCGCAACGGCGCGCTCGCAAGCACGGCCGAAATCGTCGACTGCGACCGCGGCCAGACGACCAGAGCAGCCCCGATCACAGGACCGAGCGCGAAAACGCCTGGAAACGGTTGGCTCGGCGAGAGAAAAAGGATGCTTGCGACTACAAGACCAAGGCCGCTCAGCTCAAACCATTTGGACGTACGCCCGCGGCCTTTCGGTGGCGCAAAGACGAGCAGGCCGCCGATAGTCAACTCCCAGGCTCGGCTGAAGGGAACATAGAATGCCTGCTTCGGATCGGCCTCCACCAGATTGAGGGCGATCGAGAAGCTGACCAGCGCAACAATGCAGATCAGCGCGACGACGGGGAGCTGGCGGCCGCGTGACAGCCGGTTGGCAACCAGAAGCAACAGCGGCCATACGAGATAGAACTGCTCTTCGACGCCGAGCGACCAGAGATGAAGCAGCGGCAGCAGCGCCGCCTCGCGATCGAAATAGCCGGTATTCCAAAGGAAATAATAGTTTCCCAATCCGAACGTGGAATATGCCGCACTGCGTCCCAGACCTTCATAGTCGCCCGGCAGCAACAGAAACCAGCCGGCAACGAGTGAGAAGCAGATCATCACCAGCATCGCCGGCAATATTCGACGCATGCGTCTGCCGTAGAATTCCACAAGGGACAGTCCGCCGCCTTCAGCCATTAAAAGGCGCGTGATCAGGTAACCGGAGATAACAAGGAAGACATCAACGCCAGCAAAGCCGCCCCGAAAACCGGGCACGTCAAAATGGAAAAAAACCACTGCGACCACTGCGATAGCGCGCAACCCGTCAATATCTGGGCGATAGTCGGACTTCAAAGCTCCCCCCGAACAGTCCCTTGGCCTCTTAGCCTAATTGCGCGATATGAGTCGATGGCCTGAGTTATGCAGTGGCGGCACTCGCTGTTGGAGGTTCAAGTTGCATTGCGAGAAACGTGGAGATACCCCCACAATTTGTTTCGGCCAGAACGACGGAAATCTCCACATTGGTGGGGATGTGCCAGAATCAGCTATCGTCTGGTGACCAAAGGACGGAGAACTGGCAGGATTTCGGGTGGGTGTTTGTTCGCTGATGATATCGAGGGCGACGAAAACTCGCCAGCCTTGATATGAAAGTGGTTGTTTGCCCCATCCTCGACTGTATAGATGACGCTCCCGTGGGAGGACGTGGCAACCTTGGACAACCATAGCGCGGACTTGGTCGAGTTTGGCCAGCACTCACATGTGCTGGTTACTGGCGGAGCAGGCTTCGTAGGGTCGGCGCTTGTCGATCTTTTGCTCGCCCGCCATTGCACCGTAACCGTCATCGACGATCTCTCGAACGGGCTGCTGCCCAATCTGCCCACCGGCAATTCCCGGCTGACGATCCGCACTTTCAGGGTTGGCGATCCGGCATACGGCGCGGCGGTCCACAATGAGGTCGGGTTGGCCGATGCAGTCTTCCACCTGGCGAGTCCGATCGGCGTTCAGCTTGCCCACATGGAGCGTTTTGCCGTCACCAGCCGCATTCTCGAATCAGGCTGTGCGATCGTGGAGGCGTGCAGAGTACACCGACGTCCGCTGCTTTACACGTCGAGTTCAGAAGTCTACGGCTCCGGCCGGGACAGGCCAATCACGGAATCCGATCCGGTGACGACGGACCTGCGACCGAGATGGGGCTACGCAGCTGCCAAGGCCGCGATCGAACATTTAGTGGCCGGACTGTATTTTGAATTCGGAATCCCGACCTGGATCGTTCGACCATTCAACATGGCCGGACCGCGCCAGCGCTCGGCGACCGGCCTCGTCCTGCCGGTGTTCGTCGATGCAGCGCTGCGTGGTGAACCACTCGTAGTCCATGACGATGGAGAGCAAAGGCGGGCGTTCCTGCACGTTGCCGACGCCGCCGAAGGTCTGCTGCTGGCAATGCAGTGCCCGTCATTGCGTGGCCGGCCAGTCAACTTGGGCGGAAGCGAAGCGATTCAGATTGGAAATCTTGCAAGAATGGTGGTTGAGGCCACCGCGACGACCGCGCCCATTATCATGAAACCATCCAGCACGGTGTTTGGTGATCGGTTCGCCGTAACATACGACCGAGTACCTGACACCAGCCTGTTAACAACCATGACCGGATGGCGACCCGTGCGAAGCACGAGGCAGATGGTCCTCGACTGCATAGAGCACATGCGTACCGAACGAGTGGTTGCTTGACGTCTGGCTCCTTGGTCCCGTTCATCGGGGCCCTGCTCATCGCGGTTCCCGGCGTCTGGCTGTTTGCGCGTCTTGCGCGGCGTATCGGAGCCGTCTCCAAGGTCACGAAAGATCGATGGCACACATCAGGCGAGGTTCCCCGGCTCGCGGGGCCCGCCATGCTGATCGCGATGTCACCATGGCTCCCCGTTGAACATACTCTCCTGCTATCAGCCTTCTGTTTGATAGGGGCGCTCGATGACCTCCGATCTCTTTCTGCCGGTGCCAAGGCAGCAGCGTTGGCCGCCGCAGCTGTTTTGGCCGGTATCATTACGCATCTGTGGTGGGTTCCGATCATCATTTGGATCGCTTGCAACGCCGTCAATATGCTTGACCATGCCGATGGTCTTGCCGCGAGCGCAATCGCGGCCGCCTTCCTCGGGCTGGGCGGCGCTCTCGGTATGGCGGGCGTCGGAGCATGCCTGGGATTTCTATTCTTCAACTATCCGCCGGCACGCGTTTTCATGGGCGATAGCGGCAGCCTTCTCCTCGGAGCGGCAATCGTGCTACTCGCGTCGCAAAGAGGGTTTGACGCTTCCCTGGCGTGGATTGCCGTGCCGCTGATTGACGCCGTCTTCGTAATCACTCGCCGCTTGCTGCAGGGGCGAAAACCTTGGATCGGCGGCACAGATCATCTCGGTCACACCTTGCTCCGCCTGGGCGTGAACCGCAGGGTTTTGCCCGCCCTATATGCAGCGACGGCACTGACGATCGGGCTTATGTTCTCGGTCTGGGCAAACACATAGGCACTTGAAGGCGTTGGGTCGAAGCTTCGGACACACGCCAGCGGCGTGTCGGCTTGCCGTGACTTCAGCCTAAAAGCTGACAGTCCGCTCGCGGCCCCAACTTGTTCTTGGGTTGCTATGACCCATCTGGCGGAAGATGCAACGGCAGAGCTTTATCTTGTCGGGGTAGCGCGCGTTGATTTAAAAATATGTGCGCTGGATCGCTTTGGCGACAACCGCGTTGCCGGCGATGGTCTCACACGCGCCTGAACATCGGTTTGTCAACACCGGGAGCATTGGGCTTCACGTCGTCCAGGTTGGGCCTGCCGAAGGCAGGCCGGTCATGCTCCTGCACGGCTTTCCCGACTTCTGGATCGGCTGGAGACGGCAGATCGATGCGCTCGCTACCGCCGGATTCCGGGTCATCGTTCCCGACCAGAGGGGCTACAACACCAGTGACAAGCCGAAAGCCATCCGTGAATACACGCTCCCCAAGCTCGTCGGCGATGTCGTTGCCATCGCCGACGCGCTCGGCATCGGAAGGTTTCACCTCGTCGGTCATGACTGGGGCGGTATCGTCGCCTGGGCCGCAGGCGCAAAGCTGCCGCACGGCCTGGAAAGGCTCGTCATCCTGAACGCGCCCCATCCCGAGGTGCTGCTTGCCCATTCCTTGCGATCTCCGACCCAGTTCCTGCGGAGCAGCTATGCGGCCTTCTTCCAGTTCCCCTTGCTGCCGGAGGCTTTTCTGGGGGCGGGGCGCTCGGCTCTGCTGGCACGGGCGCTCATCAAATCCAGCCGAACAGATGCCTTCACGGCGGAGGAAATCGCAGAGTATCGGCAGGCCTGGGAACGGCCGGGGGCGCTGACAGGCATGCTCAACTGGTATCGGGCGCTGCGCTTCCGCCCAAGCCTGAATGAGCGGATCACGACGCCGACCCTTGTACTGTGGGGGATGCAGGACCAAGCTCTGGAATATGGCCTGGCCGAGCGCAGTCTGGCCCTTTGCAACGATCGGGGCCTGCAGACGTTCGAGAAGGCGACGCATTGGGAACAGCGCGAAGAGGCCAGCGCGGTGAATGCCGCGCTTCTGGCGTTCCTGGACGGCTGAGATGCCGTTCCGTTCTGCAGGTGGCCTGACTCGCCGTGATCTCCTGACCGTGCTCGCTGCCGCGGTCACAACCCACCACCTTACCTCCTCTGCTGATGCAGCATTGGCAGAGGCCTCAACGGAGCATCCGATGCCACACGTCGTCCTTCTCGGGGATTCGATCTTTGACAACGCTGCCTATGTCGCGCACGGGCCCGACGTAGTGCGGCAGCTGCGGGAGCGGTTGCCGGAGGGGTGGCGTGCAACGGTAAACGCCGTCGACGGCGCCGTCACAAGCGGCGTCGAGCGGCAGCTTGAACGGCTCCCCCAGGATGCTAGCCATCTTGTCGTCAGCGTCGGTGGCAATGATGCTCTTCGTCATGCAGGGATTCTGGAGCAGGGGGCCTGTTCGGTGGCCGAGGTTCTGGACAGGATCAGCGATATCCGGGAGGCATTCGAGCACGACTACTGTACGATGCTCGAGGGGGCGCTGGGCCAAAACCTACCCACCGCTGTCTGCACGATCTACGAGGCGCGCTTTCCCGACCCACAGCGTCGTAGACTTGCCGCAACTGCCCTGACGGTCCTCAACGACGTCATCACCCGGGCGGCGTTCTCGCGCGGTTTGCCGCTCGTCGACCTGCGCTTGGTATCGAATGAGGACGCGGACTTCGCCAATCCTATCGAACCGTCAGTGCAAGGCGGCGCGAAGATCGCGGCAGCCATCGCGGCACTTGTAGTCGAGCACGATTCAGCCGGACGTCGGTCGGTGGTCTTCGTCGGCTAAACGGCGTAATCGCGCCCGATCGTCTGCACTCCCGATGGTCGTTCGGACTGAAAGCAACAATTCAGACGGCCAGCACGATCTTGCCTTGAATACTGCCGTCGGCGGCGCGCTCATGTGCGCGCGATGCCTCGGCCAGCGGGAATGTGCTGTCGATGACGACACGCACAAGGCCGTCGTCGAGCAGGCGGGCGGCTTTTGCCAACTGCGCGCCATTGGATCGAACCTGTGTGGATGAGACCGTGATCCCCAGCCTCTCTGTCTCTTCGTGACCAGCGAAGCCCAGTGGGTTGACCAGGAACAGCGCGCCGCCCGGCTTCAGAACATGGAAGAAGCGCTCCATGTCCGCGCCGCCCACCGCGTCGAGGACAAGGTCGACGTCTCGAACGACATCTTCCGCCGCGGTTGTCTTGTAGTCGATGAATTGATCCACGCCGAGATCGCGCATCAGCGCCTCGTTCTTGGCCGATGTCACCGCGATGACGCGCGCGCCCCGCCATTTCGCCAACTGGACGGCCAGATGCCCGACACCGCCTCCGGCACCATTGATGAGCACCGTCTTGCCGTCGAGGGGCACCGGCTCATGCGGTAAGGGCTGGAACGGATTCGGCTCGTCGTGGCCAAGTTCGATCAAGAACTGCCATGCCGTCAGAAGCGACATCGGCGCACCAGCCGCATGAATATGGTCGATGCCGGCTGGTTTCAACGCAACATGCGATGCCGGCACACTGACATAATGCGCGTAGGCATTGCTACCCGTCATCAAGTTATCGGGGAAGCGAACCATTGCGTAGACCTCGTCACCGATGCTGAACTCAGCGGCGTCAGCGCCAACCGCTTCAATGACGCCCGACACGTCCGTGCCGAGAATCAGTGGGAAGGACGCGTTGGGTCGCCATTCTGGCGGCAGTGCGCGATAGCCATCCCGCAGATACCAGTCGGGCGGATTAAGCCCGGCCGCCTGGACTCGGACAAGCACCTCGCCGGGCTTCACACCCGGCCTAGGCGCGTCTTCGTACACCAGCATCTCGGGACCACCGAATGCGTGCAGACGGACTGCCTTCATCTTATCGCTCATTAGTGAAATCTCCGCTCATCCATGTCATTGGAGCGAATCTAGCGGCATGACCGCCGGTTGATAATCGGTGCCGATGGCGGTTAAGTAATGCCATGGCGGAACATATCACTTTGGATCGGCTCACTGGCATCATCGCCTTCGCGCGTGCGGGATCGCTGGGCAGCTACACGGCAGCGGCGCGCGCGCTGTCGATTTCCCCGTCGGCGGTCAGCAAGAGCGTCCAGCGGCTCGAGCGGCATTTAGGAGTGTCGCTGTTTACCCGTACAACGCGCTCGCTCACCTTCACGCCCGAAGGGCGCGACCTGCATGAGCGCGCGCTGCGTCTGCTACGCGAGGCGGAGGAAATAGAGCAGGCGGCAATGACCGCGCGCTCCGAACCATCGGGCACGTTGCGCGTGGCCGCGTCGCTGCCGATCGGACTGCATCTGATCGCTCCGGCTTTACCGGCTTTCCGTCGGCTCCATCCGAACCTGATCGTCGATCTCAGGCTGGGTGACCAGATGGTGGACATGATCGAGGAAGGGATCGATGTCGCCATACGCATCGGTGATCTGGCTGACACCCGGCTACTATCACGCAAGCTCGCACCCCATCGGCTTTGCTGCTTCGCCTCGCCAGCCTATCTCGAGGAACGCGGCACACCGACCCATCCCGATCACCTGGAAGGGCACGACACCGTCAACCTTCGATATCAGAGCACAGGCCAGGCCTTTCGCTGGCCCTTCCGGATTGGCGACCGTGAAATCGAGATCGTGCCCAATTCCGGTGTGGTCGCCGATGCCAGCGATGCCGTGCTCATCATGCTGGCAGCCGGCGGTGGGATAGGCATAGGCGCCTCCTTCATGGCGGCTCCCTATGTGAAGCGCGGCGAACTGGTCCCAGTGCTGTCCACGTTCGCGGTCGAGCGAAACAATGTCACCGTGCTCTGGCCGGCAAGCCGACGCGCCAACCCCGCCGTGCGCGCCTTTCTGACCATGCTCGACGCCGCTTTCACTCTGCGAATGGCAGCTTCAAGCATCGACTGATCTGGCGCGGAAGGGTCGCTAAAGGGCGAAAGCGGTCAATCACTGCTGATTGGCTGAACGGCAGCTATTCCGGCACAACGTCCAAAAGCTGCTATTCCGTTTCGGCCCCACTACAGGCCGCCCCTCCTCGTCGAATAGCATTAGACTAGTTGATCGGCTACAACGACCTAGAGTGCTAGCAACGGGGAGGGCACATGTCGGCGAGCGCTTACGCATTGACTGGCTTCATCTCGTGGGCGCTGGCCCTGCTGATCGTGATGGAAGTTATCCGGAGCTACCTGGTGATCTCTGGGCAAGTCCCGGCAAACGGCTTTACGCCAGATAACGGAGCCCTCTCCCCGTTTATGCGGAGGTTAGCCCGTGCCCACGCCAACTGCATTGAAGGGCTTCCAATCTTCGGAGGTCTGCTCGGAGTCGCGATCATCATTTCAAAGACAGATGTCACGGATCCCTTGGCCTCCACGATGTTAGGCGCACGTATAGTGCAGTCGGTGATCCACCTCGTCTCAACCAGCCAACTCGCGGTCAGTCTCAGGTTCACCGCGTTCGCTGTGCAAATGGTGATTGGTGCGTATTGGTGCTGGTTGCTGTTGATCTGAAGAGTGGCGGAGCCCCGACGCAAAAGTGGGCCACCTCGATTCCGGGAGCCTTGGCAAACCCACTCCGGATCGTGACCCGAAAGACTGTCCCTTTTGACAGGCGAGCGAACCGCAAAACTGGCAGTGGCAAAACCGCCGTTGAGGCATGATATTGCTGTTGGATTTTGGGGCTACTCCCCAGCTTCGGAGAAGGATCGGCGTTCAGAGAGCAATTTGCACGCCTGGGCGCTGCGGCGCTCCCCAGCTTTTGGCCACACGCACGCCCTGCAAACGCTCGGGCTCAAGAGCGCCTGGCAGCGGAGCAGAGAATTGTTGGACTTTGTGAGTGTTAGAGGGAGAGGAACTGAGATTCAACCTTCTCCACCTGCACTTGTTCCTTGCACGCTGGCCTCAGCAGCACCTAATCCTGCCACCCAACCTGGAGGAGCAAGCCAGTGCTACCGAGCTATGTAGACACCGATCGGCTCGCGCTGTAGCCATAGGCCTCCGCCCGTCGGGGTTCACCGGCGCCGGGGTGGGGGGGCGGCCTAGGGGGGCCCAGCAACGCGCACGTCAGCCTGGCTATCTTTCGAGTCGCCGGGTCCGGAGACCGCCAGGCTGGATTATACCCGACAAATCTTGTTAGGCTGCCGTTCTGGGGGTCGCACGATGAACGAGGTTGAAAAGCTGGCCGTCGAGGTTGTCGCGACCGGCCTTGGCTGGCCCGAGGGCCCGACGGTGCTGCCCGATGGCCGAATTGTCATCGTCGAAAGCTATCGCAGCCAGCTGACGGCCATAGATCGCGACGGAAGTGCTCGCCAGTTCGCGTATGTTGCCGGAGCGCCCAACGCCTGCGTTCTCGGATCGGATGACCTGCTCTATGTCTGCCAGAACGGCGGCACGACCGGACCTTGGCGGGCCGCGGAGATAACGACGCCATCGATCCAGCGGGTTGCCGAAGGCGGAAAGCCGGAAATCCTGCTGAGCGAAGTCGCGGGCATTCGGCTCAATGGGCCAAACGATCTTGTATTTGCTGCTGACGGCCGGCTCATCTTCAGCGATCCCGGCACATACAACCCGGGGAATCCGGACCCAAGCTACATTTTTGCCGTCAACCCCGATGGCAGTGCTTACCTTGCTCTCGGTTTCGACAAGCCGACCTTCCCCAATGGTGTGGCGATCGAAGCCGACGGCTCGATCATTTGGGGGGAGTCCTATACGGGGCGCGTCAAGCGGCAGCGTCCGGATGGTTCCGTCGAAGACCTGGGCCGCTTGCCTGGGGCCAGTCCGATCCCGGACGGGCTGAAGGTCGGAGCCGATGGCCGCCTTTATGTCACGGATATTGCCGCCAACGGCATTCACGTTCTGAAGCCCAACGGCACAGCGGAGGGTTTCTTCGTCTGTGGCAAGGCAACGACCAACTGCGTCTTCTCGGGCGAGATGCTTTGGGTGACAAATGCCGGCGTGCTGGCGACCGGCAGCGATCCCTCCTTTGAGGGAACACTCTCCTGCGTGCGTGTTCCGGGAGGCGGTGGACCGACGCATCATGGTCGCATCGGCGGAAAGCAACCGTGAGTAGCTCCTCGTCCGCCTCAAACACAGGCGATGACCGCGGTGCCGGCGGTGCGGCATCGTCTGCTTCGATGGCGGCGTTGAAGTGCCTGTACAGCGTGGCCGCGGTCCGCGTCGCCGCGCGGCGGACTTTGCCACGCCCGGTGTTCGACTTCGCCGATGGCGGTGCCGAGGATGAGCGAACGCTGCGCCGGAACGAGCAAGCTTTTAACGAGGTTGCCATTCTGCCGCGACCACTCAACGGTGCAACGACGCGAGACCTTTCCCTTGACCTCTTCGGCGCGAAACTTGCCATCCCGCTGGGCATCGCGCCAACCGGCCTGGCTGGGCTGTTCTGGCCCGACGGCGAGCGCGCAGCCGCCCGAGCCGCAGCGGCCGCAGGGACATTCTACTGCGCCAGCCACGGATCGGTCTGCACGCTGGAGGATATAGCAGCCACCGGAAGTAGCCCACGGTGGATGCAGGTGTTCGTCTATACCGATCGCGGCTTCACCCGAGAAATGGTGGATCGGGCGCGTGCCTCAAGCTACGACGCGCTGGTGCTCACCATTGATAACCAGATGCTTGGCAACCGTGAACGCGACATCCGCAACGGTTTTGCCATCCCGCCGCGCTTCGGTGTGGCCGGAACCCTCGCGGCCGCCACCAAGGCGGCGTGGCTTCTTCGTATGCGCACCCGACTCCCGAAACTGACCTTCGGCAACTACGCGCGCCCCGGAGATGCGGCGACGGTCGGTGCATTGGCGGGCCGGATGGCCGCAATGCTCGATCCCGGACTCTCCTGGGCCGATGTCGACTGGCTGCGCACTGTCTGGTCCGGACCGTTGTTGCTGAAAGGCGTCCTGCATCCCAGCGAAGCCGCCGAGGCTGTAGCCCGAGGAATCGACGGCATCATCGTATCCAATCATGGGGGACGTCAGCTTGACGGCGCCGCCGCATCCCTGGACGCGTTGACGGCAGTTGTCGCGGCTGTCGCCGGCCGCGTACCAGTGCTTATCGACGGCGGCATCAGGCGAGGCTCTGACGTCGTCAAGGCCCTGGCGCTCGGCGCCTCGTGCTGTCTGATCGGGCGGCCGCAGTTGTGGGGGCTCGCGGTCGCCGGCGAGGAGGGGGTACGCCACGTGCTCGAACTTTACCGCAAGGAAATCGACCGCGTCATGGGACTGATGGGCGCGCGGAGCCTGCGCGACCTCGGGCCGGACTGTATTTCGTTCGTTCAGGGAATGGGGCCGCTATATGATTGAAGACCCACCACTGCTCACCATCAAGCGCCGTTTCGAACGGCCCGCAGCAGAAATCATCAGTGCTTTTGCGGGCGTGCCGGTTAGCCAGGTCGTAGACGCGATGGGGGGACGCGGCGCCTTGCATTATGCGATCAAGCCACTGTCGCCAGCTACTGCGACGATGGTCGGCGTCGCCGTGACCTGTCACTGCGGTCCCGCCGACAACCTCGCCCTGTTTGGAGCACTGGATGCCGCAGCAAGTGGCGATGTCATCGTCGCGGCCACCGACAGCTTTGCCGGTACGGCGGTAACTGGCGATCTCGTGCTCGGCATAGCGCGCAACAAGGGGGTCGCCGGCTTCATCACTGACGGCCTCGTGCGCGACGTTGTCGGGATCGAGGCGGTCGGGTTGCCGGTTTACTGTGCCGGGATCATTGCGAACTCGCCTGCGCGCAATGGTCCAGGCACGGTCGGATTCCCGGTGGTGGTGGGAGGAGTGACTATCTCGCCGGGAGACATACTGGTCGGCGACCGCGACGGTCTCGCCGTGGTGCCTCGCCTGGAGGCTGAGACGGTGCTGGCCCGGCTCTCCGCCATCAGGGCGGCTGAGAAAACTCTTGATGGCCTAGTGCGGCAAGGTCTCGAGATGCCCGACTTCGCCAAGGTCGTCCTCAAATCGAACAGGGCGCGCTTCGTTGACTGAGATGTGAGCTTCTCTAGCTGCGGGACATATGAAGCGCAACACGATTTCGTCCTTCCGATTTGGCACGAAACAGAGCCAAATCGGCGGCATTGACGAAATCGTTTGGCGTCTCGTTCTCGGTGGGCACCGCTGTTGCGACGCCGACGCTGATGGTCACGCGATCCGGGCCGTGGGGTATGTTCAACTCTCGCACGCTCTGGACGAGCCGCTCGGCGATCGCACTGGATTGTTCCAGTATAGTGTCGACCAGCACGATGACGAACTCTTCGCCTCCGTACCGCGCAGCGAGATCGGTGGAACGGCCGGAACCGCTCTGGATTACGCGGGCGATTTGCTTGAGCACATCGTCGCCGGCCATATGGCCATAGGTATCGTTGTATCGTTTGAAGTTGTCGGCATCGATCATCAACAGCGACAGTGGGGACTGTGCGCGAAAAGCGCGTTTCCATTCAGCCGCCAGATATTCGTCAAAATAGCGCCTGTTACCGAGACCCGTCAGGCCATCGATCCGCGTCAGACGTTCAAGCTCTAGATTTGCACTGATCAGCTGTCGCTGGCTTTCCCTCAGCGCTCGGTGTGCCGAGTCTCGCTGGACGTGATCCAGATAGGCCCGCGTGTGATATCGAATGCGTGCAATCAACTCGATACGATCCGGCAGTTTGACGAGATAGTCGTTCGCGCCCGCGGCGAAGGCTTCGCCCTTGGTGGCTGGATCTTCCTTGCTCGACAGCACAATGACTGGAACCGCGCGTGTCGACGCATGCTTCCTGTATTCTCGCACCAGATGTAGCCCATCCACCCCGGGCATGACGAGATCCTGCAGGATAACGGTTGGCTTTACCTCATCCGCGACCGTCATCGCTCTCAACGGGTCGGTGCAGAAGTGTAAGGATATATCGGGCTCGTTGGCTAGAGCGCGCCTGACCGCCTCGCAAACCATGATCTGATCATCGATGAGCAGAACCATGGATGAATAGTTATCTGCGAGTGGCGGGACCAACTCTGGTTCTTGCGTCATCGGAAGGGGCCTTTCACGTGGGGGCGCTCGCAGGCTTCGATTATACGTGAGCCGATCGCACCCAAAGGAAGAATATCAACAGCCGCGCCGATGTCGGCGGCGGCCTTCGGCATGCCATAGACGGCACTGGTTGCTCTATCCTGCGCGATTGTGAGATGCCCCTTGTCACGGAGCTGTCTCAGCCCGCGCGCACCATCCCTGCCCATGCCTGTGAGCAGAACACCAATCACCGAGCCAGGCCACCATTGCGCCGCACTTTCGAAGAACACATCTACGGACGGCCGATAAACATTGTCCTTGGGACTGGGCGTATAGCCAAGTTGCTGAGCTGACTTGAAAACCAGATGATCCGCAGAACTGGCAACGAGAACGGTGCCCGCTTGAGGACTATCCCTTTCCCCCGCCGGACGGATCGGGAGACGCGTATGCTGCCCTAGCCAATCAACAAGGCCTGGAACGAACTGAGCATCGAGATGCTGGACGAGCACAATCGCGCCGCGAAAATCAACGGGAAACGCGCTCAGGACTGCGGCAACGGCAGCCGGCCCGCCCGCAGAGGCGCCGATTGCTATCACGTGTCGAGTTGACGGCTCAGCCGCACGTGACATCCGCCTTTTTGCCTGGGTAGGCGCATCACCGATCAACTTGCCTATCGTTCGTATCTTGTTCGTCAAAAGCCGGGCGGATTGCGAGGACGCGTTGCCTTCGATGCCAACCGACGGAATATCGACTGCGTCAAGCGCGCCATGACCCATTGCTTCGTAGACGCCGGCGAGGTTGGCTTCGATACTGGCGGTCACCAGCAAGATTGAGCACGGGGTTTCCGCCATGATTCTGCGGGTCGCTTCCACGCCGTCCATCTCTGGCATCGCTAGATCCATGAGTATCAGATCCGGCAGATCACGTCTGCAGACCTCGACCGCCTCACGCCCATTAGTCGCGATCCACGCGACCTGATGTTCGCCGGTCGACAGGACCAGTCGACGCAGAAGTTCAACCGCCATCGGCATGTCGTTGACTACGCCGATTCTCATTCGCTGGCTTCCAATCTCGATCTCATTCAGCCGCCTCGCCAATCATGTCCACGACGGCATGGATCAGCGCCTCGTCCTGAAAACTACTCTTGGTCAGATAATAGTCCGCACCTGCGTCGAGCCCGCGCGCGCGATCTTCTTCCCGATCCTTGTATGAAACGATCATAATGGGTGTGTTCTTGAGATCAGCGTCCTTTCTGATCAAACTCACCAGCTCGATGCCATCCATGCGAGGCATGTCGATGTCGGTGACGACGAGATCGAAAGGACCAGACCGGACGGCATTCCACCCGTCCATGCCGTCTACCGCCACTTCGACCTCATAACCGTAATTGCCGAGCATCTTGCGCTGGAGTTCGCGAACCGTCAGTGAATCGTCAATCACGAGCACGCGCTTGCGCCTCTTCGCTTCGGGACCGCCCGCGGCGCGCCGAAGAGCTCGAAATCCGCTGGACGATGCAAGCTTTTCCACCGATCGGATCAGATCGTCGACATCGAAGATCAGAACGGGCGAACCATCTTCCATCAGGGCCGCTGCGCTGATGTCCTTGATCTTGGCAAACCGTGGATCGAGAGGTCTGATCACTAACTCGCGTTCCCCGAGAAAACGGTCAACGATCAGGCCGTACGCATCGCCCCGACCCGCATCTACGACGACGACCGATAGTTCGTTCGGTTCCGATCCGGGCTCACCTCGATCGAGCACCTCGCGAGCGGTGACCAGCCCGATCTGTCGATCGTTCAATCGAAAATGCGGCCGGCCCTGCAGGACGTTGATCTCCGTCCGCTGCAGTTTCAAAGTCTTGGAAATGGCAGCGAGTGGAAAAGCATAGGGCTCTCCATCGACATCGACGAGCAGCGTGCGCAGGACCGACAGTGTCAGCGGCAATTGCAGTTGAAATCGGGTTCCGTGGCCAAATTCTGAGGAGACGCTTGCGACTCCCCGGACTTCCTTCGTCATGGCTTGCACTGCATCGAGCCCCACACCGCGACCTGAGACGTCGGTAAGGCCCGCTTTCATGGAAAAGCCTGGCAGAAACAGAAACGCGAGCAATTCGCTTTCGCTGAGTGTTTCAGCACTTTCCCTGGTTGCAAGTTGCCGGGCGACGACGGTCTCGCGCAGCTTCGAGAGCTCTATCCCCCTGCCGTCGTCCACCACGGCTATCTGCAGCAGCCCGGCATTGTGCCTCGCTTCGAGCCTGATGAGCCCCTCTTCGGGTTTGCCCATCGCGAGGCGCTCCTCAGGCGGTTCAAGCCCATGGTCTACAGCGTTGCGCAGAAGGTGCCCCAAAGGGGCATCGAGCTGCTCGAGGATATCGCGGTCGATGCCGGTCGAGCCGCCTACGATCTCCAGTCGCACCCGCTTGCCAAGGGTACGACCGAGGTCGCGGATCATTCTCGCATAGTGTCGCACGCCGTCCTCAAAAGGCCGCATCCGGCTCGCCAACGTTTCGTCGTACAATCTGTTGGCAAGATCGGTCGCTTTCCGATCCACTGAATCCAACTCATCGAAACGCTCCGCCAGGAACGCTTGGCTCAACCGAAGCTTTCGCTGCGCTTCAGCCAGCGCCTCCACCACCGCCGCATCGTTTGAAACCGGCGGCAGCACTGCATGAAGATTGTCGAACGCACTTGCGAGGTCCGATTGAAGTCGCTTCAGCCGTAGCAGCCCGTCAGCGAATGGCCTGAGCCGCCGAGCTTCCATCAGCGACTCGCCAGCCAGCCCGAGCAATCGGTTCAGGCTGTCTGCCGTCACCCGAACCATTCTATCAGAGCCGATGCTGCCGTGGGCTTGCGGTACCGCCCCAACGAGGAGGTTCGCTGAAGAGGTCGTCGCCAGTTGCTCCTGGGCATGATCTGGAGTTGCGAAATCAGCTGCAGAATCTTGGGGCCCGGGCTTTGCCTGGGGGAGGGACAACCCCTCGAACTTCGCGAGAAAGGTTTCGACTTCTGAGTTGGCGCTCTCGCTCGATGATCCCGATGCGATCAATTTCAAAAGGTCAGAACCTTGCAGAAGCGCATCTATATGCTCCCGTCGCACCCTCAGATGCCCGCGTTGCGCTGCGACCAGGCAGTCTTCCATCGCATTTGCAACTTTGACTGCGGGCATCAGGTCGATGATGCGGGCAGCTCCTTTCAGAGAATGCGCGGCACGCATGCATGCTTCCAGGGCGTCGGCGGCGATAGGATCGCGTTCGAGTGCCAGAAGTCCAGAGGTTAGAGCCCGTGACTGCGTCTCCAGTTCGGCCTGGAAGAGGCTGAGCATCGAAACCTGGCTGAAGTCTTCATCTGTCATGCGATGCTCCGATCCAGCATCGTGAGCAGTTGTCGTGGATCGAGACAGCCAACGGCTCGTCCTTGCCATGGCAGCACGGCAACCGTAGCGGCCGACAGTGCCTTGCCAATCATGGCCGGAACAGCGAGAGTGTCGCGTTCCTGGTACCGATGTAAGCCGTGGATCTCATCAACCATAAAAGCAACCCGCTTGTCGCGCTCGCCTACCACGACAAGGCGGCGAAATACCTTGGTTCGTGTGCCTTGTTCCCCTTCCTTGCGCTCGTCTATCCCGAGCAATTCGGCCAGGGACAGGCAAATGAGCAATTCACCACGGACATTCGCAATGCCGAGCAGTGCACTGTTCCTGCGATGTGGAAGTGAATGAACGCGACGAGATTCAGCCACTTCATGAAAAATGCCGACTGGAAGTGCCAGCCATTCCTCCCCCAAACGGAAGAGAACGGCCGTCTGCAGCGCGTCGTTGTCTGCCGAATCGATCCCTGCACGACCAGCGTTGTCAGGCCATTCGTCGCGAGATGCCGAGGGAGCTGCACGGTCGAGGAGGCGTCGTGCGATCTTCTTGTAGGTCGGGCAATTCCGGCAGTGGAGATGCTGCTCTAGTAGCGGACATGACTTGTCACCCCGTACGCCTATTTGCCGCCAGCAGTCGTTGATTTCGATCTGCTCCACCGGCTGAGCGATCCTTGTCGAAGCCGCCATCAACTGCCGCTCCTTTTCTGGACCCGACCCAGCCGGCCGGCCAGCGCCTCGGCGCCGTTATGGTCGCCTTGCTTGCTAAGCAGCAAGGCCAGATGGACAAGAGCTTCTCGATGATTTGGCGCGAGATAGAGCGCCTTGCGATAACTTTGCGCGGCTTCGGGTGCAGAACCATCCGCATCCTGGACGAGGCCTAGCAGGTAGAAGATTTCTGCGGAAGGACCGAACTCCCTGAGATGCGCCAGGGCGACCTCCTGTGCCTCCTTTACGCGTCCTGCATTGGCGATCCGTTCAACCGCGATGAGGCTTTCCGAGGCGTGTGCAAGCGGCTTGGCCGGAGCCTGCCCGCGGCCTTCATTGCCAATTGTCGGTCGGAACGGACGAAGAGGCTCGCTCTTGTTGACCTTAGGGCTTGGCGTCCGCACCGGGACGGCGGCCGAAACCTTCGGCGCCGTGGTCTTGACGGGCTCCGATTTCAGAAAGGCGAAGGCCAATGGCCATTCAGCGGAAAGAAAGCCATGCACCCTTGGAAGAGCTGCTTCCGCCGGACCGACCAGAAGAAGTCCGTCTTTGGCCAGCAGGTCCTTCAGGCAGATCAATGCGCGATCCTGCAGCTCTCGATTGAAATAGATCAGCAAATTGCGGCAAAGCAGGATGTCATAGACCTCTTGCCCGAAAGGCGCGTGAGAACCGAACAGGTTTCCTACCATGAACCGAACCTGTTTCAGCACCCCAGCAACAGGCCGCAACCCGCCCTCGGCCGCTTCGAAATAGCGATCCTTGAATTCTAAATGGCTGCCGCGAAACGAATTGCGGCCATAGATGGCGTGTTCAGCCGTCGCGATATTGCGGCTGCTGACGTCCACGCCATCGATCTTGAACTCATGCGCCTCAAAGCCGGCATCGAACATGGCCATGGCGACCGAGTAAGCCTCTTCGCCGGTTGAACATGGCAGGCTCAGGATTCTTATCGGCTGAGCAGGCTTGTGCGCGCGCGCATGCCGCGCCAGCATCGTGAACGCTTCTCGGTCGCGAAAGAACCAGGTCTCTGGGATCACCACCGCATTGATCAGCTCCTGCAGCTCCTGCGAGGAACCGGCCAAGTGTTGCCTATAGGCCTGAGGGTTGGTTATCCGGCATGCTTCCATCCGTTCTCTGACCGCCTGACGAACCACTGTCGGACCAACGCTGGCACTGTCCAGTCCAATGGTTTCCGTCAGGAGCTTTTCTATTGCTCCGGTCATTGATCACCTATTGCCGCCTGGCGGAGCAAAGCGGTACGAATCTCTTCCGAAAGCAGCGCTTCCACTTTGACCCACTGAATGATCTCCAAACCATCGGAAGCCACCGGCCCAAGATAGGGCGGGGTTCCTGGTTCCAGTCCGAACGGCGCGAAATCGGCCGGGTCTCGCTCGATCGTATCCGTCACCCGTTCCGCGATCAGCCCCAGCAGGCGTCGCTCGCCATCATCCGCCGGATAGCGCGTCACAACGATCCGGGTGCTCAACAGGCGCTCCGATGGTCGGCCAAGCGCAAGAAGGGTGACATCGATCAGGGGGATGGGTATTCCGTTATAGCTGACCAAACCCACCACACCAGTTGGCGCACCCGGAAGAACTTTCACGTCGATATAGGGCAGCACCTCTTCAATTTTGTGGACATCGATCAAGTAGCGATCCGGACCCATGCTGAAGGCGAGGAATAGCATTGTCACCTCCTACTGCCGGCTCGCTATGCTCGTAGCTTGAACCTCGATATGCTACTTCGCATGCCGCCTGAGACTTGATTGAGCTCGTCGATCGCGAGCGTCGATTGCTGAAGGGACTCGACTGTTTGCTGAGCTGCCTCGCTTAGCTGGGTTAGCGTGTCGCTGATCTGCCCCGCGCCGGTCGCCTGTGCTTGCATGCCTTCATTGGCGACTTCGAAACGTGGCACCAGCCCCTGAACCTGCTGAATGATCTCGAAGAGTTGCCCGCCGACCTGCTGGATGTCCTGCATACCCCGACGGACCTGCTCGGAAAACTTGTCCATGCCCATCACCCCGGCCGCGACTGCCGACTGGATGTCCTTGACCATTTGCTCGATATCGTAGGTGGAGACAGCTGTCTGGTCCGCGAGCCTTCGGATTTCCGTCGCCACCACTGCAAAACCCCGGCCATATTGGCCTGCCTTCTCCGCCTCAATGGAAGCGTTGAGCGACAACAGGTTCGTCTGATCGGCCACTTTGGTGATGGTCGTCACCACCTGATTGATGCTGCCGGCTTTCTCGCTCAGGATCGCCAGTTTGGAATTGATCGCGCCAGCCGCTTCCATGACCTGCTGCATGGTTTCTTCCATACGGGTCAGCCCCGCTTGCCCCCCGCCAGCCACGGCAGCGGTTTGTTCGGCAACTGTGGAGACCTCGTTCATCGTGCGGACCAGTTCGTTTGATGTGGCGGAGATTTCCTTGGCTGTCGCTCGGATTTCTGTTGTGGTCGCTGCGATTTCAGTCGCAGTTGCCTGCTGTTGCTTGGAGGTGGCGGCGATCTCAGTTATCGACGTGCCGACCTGTATGCTGGACCTTTGAACCTGACCAATGAGGGTTGTGAGATCGTCCGCCATTGCGTTGAAGCCGTCGGCAAGCACGCTGAATTCGTCTCGGCGCCTCAGATCGAGCCGTTCGCTGAAGTCGCCTTGCCGCATCAATTGAACCGCGTCGACCAAACGGGTGAGCGGACCTGTAATGGCGCGAAACAGCTGGTAACCCAAAAGAAGGGCTAGCCCGAGGGCTATCAACAAGCCAACGCTCAAACCGACTTCGGCCGTTCTGACGATCGAGCTGATCCGCTGCGTCGCGCTGTTTGCCTCGCCTCTGTGATCCTCAACCATGGCCTGCAGAGCGGACTGCAATTTTACAAAGATCGGCTCTACTTCGTTCTTGATAGCTGGGCTTTCATTGGGAGTTTCACCTTTCGACAAGGCAGCCCGGCTTGTTTCCAGCACAGCAGTTTCAGCCAGACGGAATTGGTTGGCGAGTTGTTTGACGGCTGCATAATTCTGCTTGTCGATATCGGAGACGATCGTTGCCTCATAGTCGTCCATCGACCGCTGCACCTGGTTGCGATTGGTCGTGATCGCGTTTTCAACCGTGCTTCTGTCTGACGGGTTGTCCTGAAGGGCATATTCCTGAAGCAGACTATGGGCCGCCATCTGGCCCGTCATGATCTCGGTACTGTGATAAAGGTCCGGAAGGATGCCCTTCTCGACCTCAGTCGCCTCCTCCCCCGCCTGAAGAAACCAGGCGTACGCGATGAGGGCTATCACGGACATGACCACCAGAACGGCTGCGAAACTGACGAGGATGCGGTGGCGTATTGTCAGACTCTTCATGGAACCGGTTCACCAATGGGGGGCATCGTGGGCTGCGCGACAAGCGCTCGTTCCGACATATTCGAAAAGGTGCGTCGAAAAGCGGTAGTCTGATGCTGAATGGTTTCTTTTCCGTTCCATAGCTAATGATGGCGAGGCGGCTCGCCAATCGGCGCCACCAGAAGCGGTGGTCAAAGGACGACTGCCGTCCACGCACATCAGCCCGAGATCGGCTGGATGGCACGCCGCGTCAGGAGGAGCGTGGATGAGCTGCTTGAGGCCACGAATTGAATGACTGCTTAGGCCAGGTCGAGGCAAGAAAGCCGACGTCCTGCTTGCTGCCCCTAAGCTGCCAGGCGGGAACGCGCCTCATATCAGCCGTCCAGCATGATCGTCGCTACTGAAAGCGGAATCGCCGAAACCAGATGTCGCAAACTGGCCAACGCGTAGATTGGCGTCGAGTGCGGGTTCGGCATTTGCAGGTGACGATAACTAAATGGCAAGCGCCCCCGCCTGAGGCCCTCAGGACTAAAAGATCTTGAGAAAACCAGTTTCAAATGCGCATCCTCAAGCGGCGGCCGCCCACCGCACGAGGATGGGCACAATGTGACGAGCGCTCTGGAGCCTAGAGAGAACTGACCCGACACCACCTTCCTTTGCGGCATTGCGGCGGCGCAAAAAGATTACGAGATGGAGCAGGCGTATTGCCAAATGGGTCCACCAGCGAGAGTTCGCGTTTTCCGCCTCGGCTGTGAACCCCACTTCCATTCGCTGGTCTTGCTCAGGTCGAGGTCTACTTTGCCATCGAGGGCTCATGTTGCGGCTCATAAGCAGGCGGTTGGGTAGGTCTCGGCCAGCACACGGCCCGGTGGCACTCACTGCGGTCCACACCGCAGTTGAAACTGACCACCCGACCCAGGGTTCGAAGACGGTCCCCGATCGGAACACCGAGCAGAGTGTGCTCGCGCTCCTCAAGTCACCGATATCCTTGGTGAAGACGTTGAAGGCGTGTGCAAAGGACGCCTCGACATCGGCGGAGTGATTAAACGGCTCGGCTACCGGATGCTTAGACATTGTTGACAAGGGTGCTATGGGATCATAACGTACCTGACTGGTATAACAGGTATGCCACATGATCGGAGTTCTGATCAAGCAGCGGAAGCTTTCGGACGAGGTGGCAGCGCACCTCGAACGGATGATCCGAGAGGGAGAGTTGGCCGAAGCCGACCGTCTCCCATCTGAACGGGAACTCATGCGGCAGTTCGGGGTAGGGCGGCCTTCCATCCGTGAGGCGCTGCTGCATCTGAGCAAAATGGGCCTTGTCGAGGTAAAATCGGGGGAGCGTGCCCGCGTCACTCGACCCACTCCTCAATTCGTGATTGACGCCCTTTCAGGGCCGGCTCGGCACATGATTTCGGCGCCGGGAGGGGTTCACGACTTCCAGAGCGCGCGCTTGTTTTTCGAGGTCGGTCTTGCCCGCAACGCCGCTGTGCATGCTACCCCGGAAGACATTGAGAGCCTCAAGGAGGCGCTCGAACTCAACCGGCAGTCGATCGGCGATCTGGCGCGCTTCGAGCGCACGGACGTAGACTTCCATTACGTGCTGGCGGTAATCACCCGCAATCGGATCTTTACAGCTATTCACGCGGCCTTGGCTGAATGGTTGCTCGAACAGCGTCGCACCACATTGGCCAAGGGTGAAGACCGCAAGGCTTACCAGGCTCATCGCGAAATCTTCGAGGCCGTCGCCGCGCGCGATCCAGACGCGTCAGAGACGGCCATGCGCAGCCATCTCGAATATGTGGCCAAGCGGTATCTGCAACTTGCGAGGCCCAAGTGATGACCGGATTTGTCGTCTGGGTCGATTTCCGCCTGAGGCCTGGTGCCCGGGACAGATTCCGAGAACTTGTCGACGCCAATGCGACCGCCTCGATGCGCACCGAGGCCGGCTGTCGCCGCTTTGACGTGACGGAGGCGCGCGGCGAACTGGATCGGGTCCTGCTCTATGAGATTTACGATAGCGAGGCCGCATTCGAGGACCACTGCCGCACCGCTCATTTCGACGAATTCAATACGCAGAGCGCGCCGCTCGTCGTGACCAAGTTGGTGACGACCTGCGACCTCGTTCTTGAAGCCACGCATTGAAGCGAACATAGGCGGATTGGCCCATTGGGGCGAACGGGAGGAAGTGCATGTCGGAGCCAAGTCTCAGGGCGTTAGCTTCTCACAGGCGGGTCAAGCTCGGTACGCTCGTCGCCGAGTTCGCCACGCCGGGAATCGGTCACATCCTGAAGTCCGCTGGCTGCGATTTCGTCTTTTTCGACATGGAGCATTCGGGATTTAGCTTGGAAACGCTGAAGAGTGCGATCCGTTATTTCGAGGCGGCCGATCTGCCGGTCATGGTGCGTGTGCCGTCGCAGGACTACCATTTCCTCGCCCGCGCCATGGACATGGGCGCCGAAGGCCTGATCGCGCCGATGGTGAGCAGCGTCGAACAGGCGCAGCACATCATCAACTCCATGAAATACCACCCTGCCGGCGCCCGCGGCGTGGCGCTGCAGATCGCTCATGACCGTTACCGTCCGGGCTCGGTCGCTGACAAATTCGAGGCCGCCAACAAGCGCTCGACGTTCATCTGCCTGATCGAGACTGCCGACGGCGTCAAGAACATTGACGGCATCGCGGGACTGGACGGGGTCGATTGTCTGTGGGTCGGACATTTCGATCTGTCCGTCTCGCTCGGCATTCCTGGCGACTTCGCCCACCCCACTTTCACTGCTGCAATGGCCAAAATCGTTGCCGCCGCCAAGAAGCACAACAAATCGCTTGGACGCTTGGTGCCCAACGTCGCCCAGGGACACGAGTTCTACGCACAGGGCTTCGATTTCATTTGTTATTCAGGCGACGTTTGGGTCCTGCACGACGCGATCGCCGACGCGGTTTCCAAGATCCGGGCCGGGTGCCAATAGGAGCGGAGGAGACGATGGACAGCGTGAAATTCAGGGTGGCGCTTTCCGGTGATTTCCGCAGGCCGGACGGCTCGCCGACCTACCCAGATTTCGATCTGGAGCCGCTGCGCAATGCGACAGGTGTCGAGATGGTGTTCCTGGAGTCAAACAGTCCGCTTCGCGCCGACCAAGTTGAGGATTTCGATGCGCTGATCCTCCTCGCCCATCGTTTCGATGCCACGAGTGTCCCCAGGAGCGGCCGCCTGGCCGTCGTTGCCCGCTTCGGGGTCGGCTACGACACTGTCGACGTTGAGGCATGCACCGCAGCCGGTATTGCCTTGGTCATCACGCCCGATGGCGTGCGACGGCCCGTCGCCGTATCCGTCATCACCTTCATGCTGGCGCTGACCGGCAAGCTGCTGACAAAGGACGCGCTCACCCGCAAAGGGTCTGTTGGTTTTGAGAAGCGCTCCGAACATATGGGGGTCGGCCTCGTCGGGCGTACGCTTGGGTCGCTGGGCATCGGCAACATCGGTGCCGAGGTCTTCCGCTTGGCGAAGCCCTTTGACATGCAATTCATCGCCCATGACCCGTTTGCCGACAAGGGGGTCGCTGCCGACCTGGGCGTCGAGCTGGTAGGGCTGGAGGATCTGTTTCGCCGCGCCGACGTGCTGTCGGTGAGTTGCCCCCTGTCGCCCCAGACCCACCACATCGTCAATGCCGAGCGGATCGCCCTGATGAAGCCGACAGCTTACCTGATCAACACCGCGCGCGGCCCGATCGTCGACCAGAAAGCGCTGACGCAAGCACTGCAGGAGCGCCGCATCGCCGGCGCCGGTCTCGACGTGCTGGAACAAGAGCCTCCCGACGCAGACGATGCGATCCTCAAACTCGACAATGTCATCCTGGCGCCGCACGCGCTTTGCTGGACCGACCAGTGCTTTGCCGGCAACGGTGCCGCGGACGTCAAAGCGGTAATGGAGGTGCAGCGCGGTCGCGAGCCGCGCGGCGTGGTCAATCGCGAGGTGCTTTCGAGCGAGCTGTGGAAGACCAGGCTGTCTGGGCTCGCCGCCCGCTTTGGAACCTAGGAGGACACTGATTTTAGGCGCGCCGCCGCGGCCTGTTTGCGGCGACCTTTACGGGAGGAAATGCTTGACCGCTGCGCCGGCGGACGAGTGAAGCAAAAGGAAAATGGGAGGACCAAGCACTATGAACGATCGTGAAAAACGTGACTTTCAGGCAGGTCTCGAAGCAGAGGTCGACGCCTTCATGCGCGGCGAAACCACCCGCCGAACTTTCATCACCCGCTTCGGTCAGATGACCGGCATGCTGGCCGTGTCCGGCCCGCTGCTGGGGATGATGACCGATTGGGCGCTGGCGCAGCAAACATTGGAATTGGCGGACGCCACGTCGCCGCTCGGCCAGGCGCAGGCGGCAGCCCTGAAAGCATCGAAGGAAGGGCCTGCGGACGGTTCCGCCTTTCGCGCGGCGGAGGCGGCCAAGGCGCATTCGGGCGTCACCCTCAACATGACCTACGAGGCTGGCCTGCAGGCACTCGACCCGCGCAATTTCAGCGGGCCGATGTGGGAGCAGCTTACCGGGATGAAGTCGAATGTCGTCGAGCTGTCGAACCCGGACCAGTACTCCAAGGCAGTCGCCGAGCACATCGCCGGCTCGGGTGCCTATGACGTCCTCGACATCTCGCCGGCCTGGACGCCGTCGCTTGCCGATGGCGGCGTCATCGCCCCGCTAGACGACTACATCGCCAAATACATGAACCCGGCAGACCTCGAGGACTATCATCCCCTGTACAAGGCGCTGCCGACCTACAAGGGCAAGATCTGGGGGTTCTTCGACGACGGCGACATGTTCGCTCTCTACTACCGCAAGGACATCTTCGAGGATCCGAAAATGGTGGAGGCTTACCAGGCGAAGTTCAACGCCAAGCTTGGACCGCCCAAGACATGGGAAGAATATGCCCAGATCGCCCAGTTCATCACCGACCAGATGGCGCCAAAGGTCTATGGCGCGGGACATTTCCGCAAGGCGGGCAGCCCCGGCAATCAGTTCGATTTTCTGCAGCAGTACCGGGCCAACGGCGGAAAACTCTTCGGCGACGACATGAAGGCAGGTTTGGTTTCGGATGCCGGCGTCAAGACGCTCACAAACATGCTCGCCGCAAACAAGGCCTCGATCCCCGGCAACAACGAGCTCGACGCCGTCTCCTTGTGGGCGGCTTTCCTGACCGGCAAAGTCGCGATGATCTATTCCTGGCCTCCTAGCGGCCGTATGGCAGCGAACTATTCGCAGTCGGCCACGGCAATCAACTTCATTCCGCAGTCCCAAATCGCCGGCAAGGTCGGCTATGCCGTGGTTCCGGGAAATCCGGAACATGCCACCGGCTACAACAAGGCACTGTCGGCCGACTCGCCCAACCCTGAGGCGGCGTATCTGTTCATGCAGTGGGTATGCTCGCCACCCGTCTCGCTGGCACGTTGCATGCTGCCCTACGCGCTACGCGACCCGTACCGCATCTCGCACTTCAAGTCCGAGCTCTACGGCGCGCTCTTCCCGAGTGCCAAGGAGTACCTTGCCAACCTCAACAACTCGGCAAACGTCGGTCTGCTCGACCCGATCATGCCAGGCGCGCAGGACTACTTCTTGAGCATCGATCGCATGTGCACGGCGGTGTGGGCTGGTGCGGATCCGAAGGCGTCGCTTGAAACGGCGGCCGCCGAGTGGAACGAGACGACCGACCGACTGGGTGTGGATTCGCAGAAGGGCTTCTACACCGAGTTCTTGAAACTGCCTGGCGCCACCGCCGACAACACGGTGGAAAAACTTGGCATGGCGGTCACCCTCTGAAGGGAGGCGGACTCTCTGGAGCAATTGGTGTTGCGGGCGCTTGGCTCGCAACACCTCCCCGCTAAGCGGCGATAGGATACGCCTATGCAGCCCACCGCCACGATCCGTCATTTGAAGGCCGCCGGCGCACCGCCCCGGCTGTCTGCCTTTGCCCAATGGGCAGACCGTCATTTCAAGTGGCTGCTGGTCGCCCCCGCTGTGCTGCTGATATTGGCACTGTCGATCTATCCGCTTCTGTTCTCGCTGGTGGTATCCTTCATCAACTACGACTTCCAGGTGCCGGGCCACGCCTTTGTCGGATTGAAAAACTTCGAGCGGGTCGTGTTCGATCCCGTAGCACGTTGGTCGCTGTTGCTGACAGCATCGCTGTCGGGCATCAGCGTCGCTATAGAATTCGTTCTCGGCCTCCTGGTGGCGCTGACAATGGTGCGCAGCTTTCCGGGCCGCGGTGTGATCATGTCGATCCTGATCGTGCCGCTGTTCATCAGCCCGGTCATCGTCGGCCAAGCCTGGACGCTGCTCTTACAGCGGCCTTTTGGACCGACCAACTATGTCCTGACGCAACTATTGGGGCAGGAGGTTACGATCGGCTGGATGACGGAGCGCCCGTGGCTCTACGTCTCGCTGATCATCGCCGATGTCTGGCAGTGGACGCCGTTCATGTTCGTCATCCTGCTCGCCGGGCTGACCGCAATCCCACCCAATCTCTATGAGGCGGCAGAACTCGACGGCGTCAACGCCTGGCAGGTTTTTTGGGCGATCACGCTCCCGCATCTCGGGTCGATGATGCTGCTGGCGCTGACCTTCCGTCTGCTCGACGCAATCCGTATGTTCGATACCATTTTCATCATGACAGGGGGTGGCCCAGGAACACAAACCTACACGGCCTCCTATTATCTTTATACCATAGGCTTCACGCAGTTTCATCTGTCGCAGGCAACAGCAGGAAGTTGGCTGTTCCTGATCTTTACGGCGCTCATCGTGACGTTGCTGGTGCGTCGGCTCTTGAAGGTGGAACCGGTCTGATGGCCGCCGTCGCGCCCGCCCGCCGCAGGAAACGCCGGTCGTTGCCGATCGGCCGAATTCTGCTGCTGGGGTTCTTCCTGGTGTTCGTGCTGTGGCCGCTCTACTGGATGTTCAACACCTCCATCAAGCCCAGCGACGACTACCTCACCGTACCGCCTGTCTGGTTCCCCGCCGCTCCGACGCTTGTCCACTACAAAGCTGCGCTGTTCGCCTATCGTGGTCTCGACGGGCTCATCAACAGCCTGATTATTTCGCTTTCGGCCACGGTGCTTTCGGCGCTGCTCGGCACGCTGATGGCCTATAGCCTGGCGCGCTACGACACCGGCGGCAAGCATCTGTCTTTCTGGGTGCTGTCGCAGCGCTTTTTGCCGCCGATCGGGATCGTGCTGCCGGTGTTCCTGATCTATCGCCAGGTCGGGCTCTACGACACTCATGTCGGCCTGATCATCGCCTATACGGTCTTCACGCTGCCGGTCTCGGTGTGGATGATGTTCGCCTATTTCCGCGGCATGCCGAAGTCGATGGAGGAGGCGGCCCTCGTCGATGGTTGCACGAGATGGGAGGCGTTCTGGCGCGTTGCCGTGCCGCTCGCAGCACCGGGCATCGTCGCGGCGGCTGTCTTCGCCTTCATTGCATGCTGGACGGAGTTCTTCTTCGCTCTGATCTTGTCCAGCCGAACTGCCTTTACACTGCCAACGGTCTTCCGCGCCTTCATCGGCTTCCAGGGCGCGCAATATGGCGAAGCCGCGGCCCTTGCCATCGTCTCCCTTGTGCCATCGATCGCCCTTGGGGTCCTTGCTCAACGTCATCTGGTGCGCGGGCTGACGCTCGGCGCCGTTCGCGGTTAGGAAAGCTCCCGCATGGCCGAAGTCAAAATTACCGGCTTGCACAAGCGCTACGGCGCGTTCCATGCCGTGCGCGGCATCGACCTGGACATTCGCGACGGCCAGTTCACCGTTCTGGTTGGACCGTCCGGCTGCGGCAAGTCCACGCTGCTCCGGACCATCGCCGGCCTGGAGGAGATATCGGAAGGCACGATCGAGATCGGCGGCGAGGTGGTCAATGATTTCCGGCCGCGCGATCGCGACGTGGCAATGGTGTTTCAAGATTATGCGCTCTATCCGCATATGAGCGTGGCCAAGAACATTGGCTTCGGCCTCAAGGCTCGCAAGATGCCGAAGCCAGAGGTCGAGGTGCGCGTGGCCGAGGCGGCACGCATGCTTGGGATCACTCCGTTGCTGGGGCGTTTTCCGCGCCAATTATCCGGCGGCCAGCGCCAGCGCGTCGCCATCGGCCGCGCCATAGTCCGCAACCCGCGCATCTTTTTGTTCGACGAGCCGCTGTCCAACCTCGACGCACAGCTTCGCGACGAAATGCGCGGCGAAATCAAACGCCTTCACCAGGACATTGCGACAACGATGATCTACGTCACCCATGACCAGATCGAAGCGATGACGTTGGCTGACCGCATCGTGCTGATGCGCGACGGGTTGATAGAGCAGCAGGGCGCGCCACTCGAGTTGTTCGAGCACCCGGCCTCAACGTTCGTCGCTGGGTTCCTGGGTTCGCCGCGGATGAGCTTCCTGCCAGGTACCCTTGCCTTGGACGCAGGCGCCGCTGCCATCCGGCTCGCGGATGCACTGCTGCCTTTAGCGCGCGGCAGGGGGCTGAAGGGCGTCGCGGACGGACAGCAGGTGCTGCTCGGGTTGAGGCCAGAACACCTCACTCGTGCGCACACTGCAACGCCGGAGCAGGGCACGTTTCGCTATGAGGCAACGATCGACCTGCTGCAGCCGACCGGCTCGCGCAGTTACGCGACATTCCGACTGGCCGGCGCGCCGGTGATGGCTGAGCTGCAGGCGCACGATGTCAGCCGTCCGGGCGAGAAGCTTGCGATCGACATCAACATGAACCGGGCCTCGATCTTCGACGCCACGACGGAGCGCGCAATTTGACCTCGGCAGCTTCCCTGGCAGTCCGCTTGTGTGGCACCGAAGAGCTCGAGGCACCGCTGCGCACGCTGCGCGCCGGATCCTTGTCGGTCGCGTTCGACAATGGGGCGTTGCGTTACATCCACGTTGGGACGATCGAGGTCTTGCGCGGAATCTCGTTTCTTGTACGGGACGAAAACTGGGGAACATGTACCACCGTTCTCGATGATCTGCGGATCGACGAGAGGCCGGATGCGTTCGCCATTGAATACCGTGCAACATGTGCTGCAACATCCGGCCGCCTGATTTACCGGGCGCGCGTCTCAGGCCGTGGCGATGGTGCGCTGTCGTTTGTGGCGGAGGCAGAGCCCGAGACCGACCTTTTGACGAATCGGACCGGCTTCGTCGTCCTTCATCCGATCGAGGGCTTAGCCGGCAAGCCGATAAAGGTGCTGCATGAGGATGGTCACGACGAGCTATCGTTCTTGCCGGACCACATCGATCCAAAATGTCCGTTCACCGACATCCGGGCGTTGTCGCACGAGATCGCGCCTGGGATCTGGGCGACATGCACCATGGAGGGTGATGCCTTTGAGATGGAGGACCAACGCAATTGGTCTGACGCCTCGTATAAAACATATGTCCGCCCTCTGCGTCGCCCGTGGCCTTACAGACCGCCCAGGGGCCAGAAATTCACGCAGGCCGTCCGGCTTCACGTGTCAGGAACGCTCCCTGCCGGGACGTCTGAAAATCGCAATCCACTCATCAACCTGACGATCGGCGGACCGGTCGGCCGAGTGCCCCGCACTGGCGTCGGCGTCGCCGCCGACGAGGCAAAGCACGCGCTCGAAACCCCCGAGCTCCTACGACGAATGGCTCCCCAGTGGATGGTCTGCCAGGTCGATCTCCGGATCGCACACGGCCAGGACGAACTAGAAAGCTACGCCGCGCTCGCACGGCTGACCGGCGCTGGAGTGGTCCTCGAGATTATCACCAAGGGCACGCGCGATCCATTCGGCGAATTGGCGCCGGTCGCGGATGCTGTCCACTCACTCGGCCTCAAACTAGAAGCTGTCTCCGTCTTTCCGGCGCAGGACATGACATCCGTACAGCCGGGAGCACCGTGGCCGACTATGCCCAGCTTCCACGAAAGCTACTCCGCCGCTCGCCGGGCTTTCCCGGGCATCGCGCTGGGCGGCGGCATGGCCGCTTACTTCACCGAACTCAACCGCAAGCGTCCGCCAGCCGAAGCGCTCGACTACGTGACCTTCACCACCTGTCCAAGCGTGCACGCCGCAGATGATGTCTCGGTGATGGAGACACTTCAGGCAATCCCCCATCTAATCCGCTCCGCGCATGCTTTCATGGGGGAACGCTTGCCACTGCGTATCGGTCCCATCCAGCTCGGCTGCCGTGAGAACCCATACGGAAAATCCACTGCGCCGAATGAAGCGAACGCTCGCGTCTGTCTATCGCGCATTGATCCTCGTCAGCGCGGGCTGTTCAATGCGGCTTGGACTGTCGGATATTTCGCGGCCTGCGCTCGCGAAGGAATCGAGGCCGTCGCGTTCGGTGACTTCGCCGGCCCCTTTGGCCAAATCCATAGGAAGGCTGATTTCGTGCAGCCATGGTATGACCAGCAGGATGGCCCAACGGTCTATCCCGCTTTCCATGTCTTGGCTGGTCTCTCAAAGCTCGGCGGAGCCACCTTGCTGTCCGTACGAACTTCCGGCGCTGACGGCGTCGCCACGATCGCGGCTGAACAAGATCGCCGCGTGACCCTGTGGGTCGCTAACCTTACCGCCAAGACGCAATCTGTGCGGCTTTCGGATTCGCCGAGCAGCGCCCGCATTGCTCTTCTCGGCGCCGAGCAGTTCGAGCGGGCGGCAACCGATCCCGACTTCATGGAAAGTTCCGCAAGACCGCTGGATGATCAAAGCATCTCGCTTGGCGCCTACGCCGTCGCGCGAGTCGACCTCGATCGATCGTCTTAGGCCTAGCCGATGTTCGCTGTTTGGCCAAACCCCCGTAAAGATGAGGGTGGTAGTTCCATACTCTAAGGCAGCGCGTGGAATCCATCTCGCTTATACGTTGTACTATCGCGACGGCGACCAGGCTCGCCAGGTTCCGCCTGCCGAGACGCCAAGTTTTGAGGCCGCTCGCGCCGAAGCGATCCGTTGCGGAATCGGCCTGTTGGCTGATCTGGGCGATGACGATATGACCGGATGGTTAGTGCGCATGCGCGATCAGGCAGGCAACGAGCTTTGCACGATCAACGTCTGCGAGGCCGAAGCCGCACCGCAAACGGAAACAAGCCGGTTAGGCAGCACCGCTCACGTCTGTGTCGATATGCCGGCCCTTATTCAATTAGATCGTCGCCGGTCGGAACTTTTGTGATGTTGAGCCCTTGTCATTGAACAGTGGAGGTACCAATGGCTAACCTGGGAAAATTGGCGATCGCGATGCTCGGCGTCTTGGCATACCAAAATCGCGACAAGATCGGCGACATGATCCGTGGAGCGGGCGATCGCAACCCAAATGATCCGCAAGGCGGGATTCTGGATCAGCTTTCAAAAGGCGTTTCGGGGACCGCGCTTGGCGATATTCTCGACCGGTTCAGAGGGGCAGGCGCCGGATCGAAGGTCGATTCGTGGGTAGGCACCGGGCCGAACGAGCCGATCCAGCCAAGCGAGGTGGAAGCAGCCATAGACGAAGACACCCTGACTTCCCTCTCGATGCAGACCGGCCTTTCGCGCGAGGAGCTCATAAGCCGGATCACGCGAGATTTGCCTGAGGCCGTCAGCAAAATGACGCCTACTGGTGAATTGCCCGTTGAGGCGCCGAAAAGCTCCGGTGAGACGACCTTGCTCGACGACGTGCCATCGCACAGGACGCAAGCGAATTCAGGCGGTCAAAGCGATATCTAAGGTGACGGCTATCCATCAGGGAGAGATACTAAATCGTACTGGCGCGCGAGTTGGCATGATCGGGCAGGGCGGTCACGATGGTCATACAGCAAACGTACTTGCCGAGTTGGATCTATTGGCCGCGCTACTCGATTCCCGCTGGCGCATTCCAGGCACATCAATTCGTTTTGGACTGGATGCGCTCGTAGGTCTGGTTCCCGTACTCGGAGATGCGGCGACGGGCATTGTCTCGGCCTACATCGTCTTGCGAGCTCGAAACGTCGGTGCCGGAAATGGGTTGGTCGCCCGCATGCTAGGCAACGTGCTGCTGGATACGCTCGTAGGAAGTGTCCCAATTCTCGGCTCGATCTTCGACGTCTATTTTAAGGCGAACAATCGCAACATCACTCTGCTGCGCCGTCACATCAACAAGTGAGGCGGATAACCAATCGTCGCGATGCAATTCTTCTAAAAGGCTCGGAACCGACAGGGGCGCTGGGGCTTGAGTCGCGATTCCTGGAGTCGCGAGCATATGACCAGTGCCATTGACCGGCTTTCGTTCATCGAGTTCCAATCGCCCACACTGGTCGAGAAAGCTCCCGAAGGCGGAGATTGGCTTCACGAGATCAAATATGACGGCTACAGGACGCAGCTGGTCGTTGAAGGCGGAAAGGCGCGAGCATTCACGCGTCGCGGCTACGATTGGTCCCACCGTTACAAGAGGATTGTTCAGGCCGCGGCAAGCCTGCCGGTCAAATCCGCTATCATCGATGGTGAAGCTGTCGTCCTGGGCGACACCGGCCTGCCGGACTATCAAGCCCTGGAACGTGAGCTGGGCAACCCAAGTTCGCTGCGGATGACTCTCTACGCTTTCGACCTCCTGTACCTCGATGGCCGTGATCTACGGGAACAACCGTTAGTGAAGCGCAAGGCTGCGCTGAAGAAGCTGCTGACCGAAACCGAGCCAACCCTGACTTATGCCGAGCATCTGGAGGTGAACGGCAAGGATATGTTCGACCATGCCTGCCGGATGGGCATAGAGGGAATCGTATCCAAGCGAGCGGATGCTCACTACCGCTCGGGCGTCCAGACCAGTTGGGTCAAGGTCAAATGTGTCAAGAGCGACACTTTTCCAATCGTGGCTTTCGTCGAGAAACTTGGCGCGCAGCCGCGCCGCATCGCATCGTTGTACATCGGCAGGCGAGAGGGCGACCGGCTGCTTTATGCCGGGAAGGCCCAGACCGGCTATACGCTGGACGCAGCCCGGCGCGTTAGGGAGCGGCTTGATCCGCTTGTAATCGCCAAGTCACCGCTGTCGGAGCCGATCAAGAAGCCCAAGGCGACATGGGTCGAACCAGACGTTCTTGCCGAGGTGCAATTCAGTGGCGTGTCGGACCGGGGCATCTTGCGTGAGGCGGTCTTCAAGGGACTCCGCGAGGACCTTCAGGCAATCCCGCCCAAGCCTCCATCGCCGTCCAAGCGGAGGTCGGAAGGACAACACGGCGTCCCGCGCGAGAACATTCTCCAGCTGCTACCCGATGCGGTTGCACCTTCCAAGGAAGAGCTGGCAGACTATTGGCGGCGGGTCGCTGATCAAGTTCTAGTTCATCTCGTTCGGCGACCGCTGAAGCTGGTCCGCCACGCCTCCGGCGCAACCTTCTATCACAAGGGACCGCTACCTCGGATACCGTCGTCCGTGCACCAGCTCCGCGTTCAAAAGCGCGAAGGCGGCGAAGGCGTTCGGGTATGGATAGATGACATGGATGGTCTGCTTGGCTTGGTCGAGATGGATGCCGTTGAGCTTCATCCTTGGAACGCGACGATTGAAGACATCGAACATGCGGACCGGCTCGTCCTCGACCTCGATCCCGGAGAAGGCGTGCCATGGGACGCTGTGATCGAGGCCACGCTGGCGCTACGGGGCATCTTGGAAGCGGCAGGCTTGGAGAGCTGGCCAAAGGTCACTGGCGGCAAAGGCATCCACTTGATGGCCCCGCTCGTTGCGAAGATGACCCATGACAGCGCCCGGAAACTGGCCAAGTCGCTCGCCCACCGTCTGGTTGATACCTATCCTGACCGATACCTGTTGTCAGCTGACCCCGCAGCCCGAGGAGGCCGGATCTTTCTCGACTATCTCCGCAACGGACGGGGCAATACCGCAATAGGCGCTTTTTCCCCGCGAGCGCGGCCCGGCTTCCCAATTGCCCACCCGGTCACATGGAAGCAAGTCGAGGCGGGCATCCGGCCAGACGTTTTCACGCTCGCGCAGCCTTTCAAGCCCGCTCGTCGAAAAGCCGCGTGATGCGTCGCGACCATCAGCCGATATCAGCCCGTTTTCTTGCCTCGCGTTCGAGCCTCTTCCGGTCGTTGCCGTGTTCTCTGATTAGTTCGCGGACCTGTTCTGGCGTGATACGATGCTGTTTGGCGAAATAGCGAACCTCATAATCTTCATCGACTGATACACGATTGCGATCTCGAAAATCACGCTTGCTCTTATCGTCTGCCATCATCTTTCCTCCTGATCAGAGAAACAACGACCGACGTTGTATGTTCCCGGCGCCTCACTTCGGCCGCCAGAGCGCGGGCTGTCCGACCGTACTGGGGCCGCAGGCATTGCGAAGGTGATCTGGCGAAAGTTGGTTGGCCAAAGGCGAGGGTGTTTCGTTTGCTGTTCGGGATAGCTGACCGTCGATCGAGCCTGTCTGCGGGCCTCTTGGTTTTTTACGACGCCAGTCGGAACCCAGACGGGTCGCGGATGATTCAGATGCGCATCCGGGCTATCAACGAGGATCGTGAGCAAAATGGCGGGGGGTGACCACGAAGGCGACAAAACTGCGCTCCGGGAGCCCAAAGTTTCGTCTAGGACGCATGACCCGGGTCACAGCGCCGCGGCACGAGTTCGACTTCATCACCAAGGTCGGCCGCATAGACCACGCCGGAGCTCTCGCAATGTTGCAGAGGCATATGGGAGATATAGAGGCGGTCTTTTTCGGAACTGATGTTTTGGCTAAAGCGCTAGACCAGCCTGCCGAGTGACGCTCAGTTAATCCCTATCGCGGCGCCCAGCCAGCCTTTCCGTTGCCGCTCAGTAAGCCGGCACAAGGCGCGTGTTTCGCAACGGCAAGGCCATGGTGAACTGCAAGCCGTCACGATGGTAGTTCAATTCGATCTTGGCGTTGCATTGCACGGTCACGACTTTTTCCAGAAGTGTCGTGCCAAACCCCCGGCGACTGGGCTGCTCGACTTTCGGCCCATCTCGTTCCCGCCAGTCAAGATTGACGATCTGTGTATCGCCGGACCCGCCTAACGACCAGCGGACATCAAGGCGGCCTCCCGTTTGCGAAAGCGCGCCAAACTTCGACGAATTGGAGGCCAGTTCGTGGAAAGCCATCCCGACAGGGACCGCAATGTCGGCGACTAGCGCTACGTTCGGGCCTTCCAGAACGATACGCGGCCTGTCGCGCGTCTCATAGTGGTCAAGCTCGCTTTCGAGCAGCTTGTGCAGGGAGGCAGTCTGCCAATAATCGTCGGTAAGCATCGAATGGGTCTGGGCCAGGGAAACGAGCCTGGCTGAAAAATCGCGTACGAAATCATCGACGTTGCCGCTCGACTTGGCCGTCGCGCCCATCATGGCGCGAACGTTGGCCAGCGTGTTCTTGACGCGGTGATGCAGCTCGCGGATGAGCAATTTCTGCCGATCGGCGACCTCCCGCTTCTGTTCGATGTAGGACTGGACCTCACGCTGGCGGGCGCGGGCACGCAAGGCGGAGCGCACCGAGTTGGCGAGGCTCGAAGCCAGAAATGGCCGTTCAAGCACGATCAGATAGCGGTCCAGAAATGCCATCCGCGTGTCGACTTCGTTCCCCCGCATCGTCAGAAGCACGATCGGAAAATCCGACCATGCGGGTTGGGCTTCAAGCCAGGCCGCAAACTGCGTTCGATCGGAACTGAGCAGGGCCTCCTCGGCCACGACAAGGCACTGAGCCTCGTCGAGAAGCGGCACTGCCTCTTCCAAGCTGCCGCACACACGCGAGGCAATCTGGTTTGTAGCCAGGATGGAGGCCGCGATCCTCGCGTCACGGCCAAGCGGCGCCAGCACGAGAACGGCGGGGCTGGACGACATCATAACGCCTTGTCCCTCAGAAGGTCTGTCGGCTTGCCTTCAAATTCCGGAGATCCCATCAGGATGCCGCGGAATTGTTCCAGTGGCTCACCTACGGCCACGCCGTTACCGCCGATTTTAAACTCACGAATCGTCTCTTCGTGGGGGCCGACACGTTTCTTGACAACGGAAATCGCGCGTCTCAACTGACCTGCGTTCTCGAAGAAGCGCAGAAGCATGATGGAATCGCAGAGATAGGTCATGTCGACCGGCGCTGCCGTTTGCCCAAACAGCCCGTGATTGGCCAACAGCAGGATCGTCGCCACTGCCTTCTGATTGAGATAGGTGAGGATCTCGTGCATCTGAAGCACCAGATGTTGTTCTTCGGACATGGCATTGAGATAGCCAGTTAGGCTGTCGATCACGACGATCCGCACATTGGATTCTTCGACGGCCGCTTGGATGCGCGAAGACAATTCGCCTGGTGAAAGCTCAGCCGGATTGACAGATTCAAGCATCAGCGTGCCGTCCTCGGCAAACGGCTCCAGGTCCATGCCGAGCCCGGCGGCGCGCGCCAAGAAGATGCGCTTTGTCTCGTCAAACAACAGCACCAGCACACGCTCGCCACGCTCGAGTGCGGCATAGCAATAGGTGCAGGCAATTGTAGACTTGCCAACGCCAGACGGCCCCATCAGCATCGTGCTGGTACCACGGGCCAGCCCGCCGCCAAGCAGGGTGTCGATCCGGTTGTTGCTCATGGCCGGCGTATCATGCTCGGCCACCTCATGCTCGGCTGCAACGAGCCGCGGATAGGCGATAACGCCGCCTGGGCGAATGACGAAATCGTGAAAGCCGCCCCGGATCTGCACGCCGCGCATTTTGATCACGCGTAGCCGCCGACGCTCTCCACCATAGACGGGCGACAGCTGCTCCATCCGAATGACGCCGTGACTGATCGAATGCAAATTGAGGTCATCCTGCTCAGCGGTCAGGTCGTCGAGCATAAGCACCGTCACATTGTTGAGCATGAAGAAGCTCTTCAATGCCAACACCTGGCGCCGATACCGCAGTGACCCTTGCGATAAAAGTCGAATTTCAGAGAGCGAATCGAACACCACGCGATCGGGTCTGACGCGTCCGATCTCGGCCATGGCAGACTGCACGGTTTCGCCGAGTTCCAATTCCGAGGAATGGATCAATGTCTGTAGCTGCGCAGGATCGAAACTGAGCTCCGGCGGCACAAGTTCAAGAATTTGCACCCCCTTCAGATCCCAGCCGTGACGGCCAGCAACCGAGAGCAGTTCGCGCTTGCTTTCTGACAAAGTGATGTAAAGGCATGTCTCGCCATTCTTGGCGCCCTCGATCAAAAACTGGAGGCCAAGAGTGGTTTTTCCAGAACCTGGTTTCCCTTCGATGAGATGGGAGCGGTTCCTGGCGTAGCCGCCACGAAGAATGTAGTCGAGGCCGCTAACTCCAGTTGTGATCGCCGAGGCGTCGTCTCTGTCCAACTAATCCCCCAATGTAATTTCGAGAACCAGATAACGACGGGCACCTTTCGCGGTTCCACGTCTCTCGGTGAGCGCCCTTGTCGTGAGACTCACGAAAAGGCGACAAGAAACGCGGCAAAAAAGGGCGCCGTACCTCTCGGAGCCCTTTTTCAAGTTCAGTTTGGAACCGGCGACCTACCAGCCTTGCCGGCCATACCAGTCATCGATGTCGCGCCGAGCGCGGTCCTTCTCAATGCCGTAGCGCTCCTGAATCTTGCCTTCCAACTGATCGCGGTTACCGGCAATACGGTCCAGATCATCGTCTGTGAGTTTGCCCCACTGTTCCTTGACCTTGCCCTTTACCTGCTTCCAATTGCCTTCGACACGGTTCCAGTCCATGGCACCTATCCTTGTTTGTTTCGGACTGAGAAAAACGCCGTAACGCTACCGGAGTTCCCGTCAAGTTTGAGCAGATCGACCGATCGAAGCGTGGCGAGGTAGGCGGCCCCGAAGCAACCCGCTCTGGAACGCGATGATGGCTTGCCGCGCCGGCTGTGTTCTCCACACTCTTGGCCACAGTCGCTCGCGAGACCAGCTTCGTTGGACAAACAGCGACAGGGATAGCGTGAAGCCAACTATGCTGCGTTGGTCATCCAAGCCTGGCGTCAGATACTAATTCTTGCTGTCGGGAGCCATGTTCCCTGCGGCTTTTGCCCTGAAGCGCCTTACCCGGCTGCGTGTGCCGCAGCTCTCATCCGAGCACCACCGTCTGCGCCCGCCACGCGAGGTGTCGATGAAAAGCCAACCGCAGTTCGGCCCGGTGCACTCGCGCACGCGGCGGCGGTCATTCCTGGACACCAAAAACTCGGCTGTCTCAAAGGCCACGCGGTGGCCGATCGTGTTCAGACTGGCTGCGTCGGTCCACTGCCAAGCGAGGCGGTCGCCGGACGGGAAAAGCGAGCGCTTCGGCAGGGCTAGGGCGACTGCATCGCGCACGATTTGCAAGGCATCGTCCGGCACCCGGGCGCCTGCCGCCTCGGCCTGGAGAGCCGCGTAAACGGCCTCGCGCAAAATCTTGGCCTTTTCCAATGCCGCCTCCGCAAGGAGCGGGCGGGCGGAAGCCTCCGCGAGCAGTGCTCGCGCCTCATCGACGTCGATCAAATCGGCACGTCCAGCCCAGACGACCAGGTCGGCATAGGTCTGCAAGAGGTCTGGCCCCCACACATCGCGTCGCGCGTCGACCGTGTTGACGAAGTCCAAGCAGGGGTGACCGCCAACCATGCGCATGTCGACGATAGTCTTCGCACCATCCATCCCGGAAACATCGGTTGGCGGAACCGTATTGGCAAGAGGCCGTTGTAACGAAATAAACCTCTTTTGGCCGTTACGACGAACCAACAACGCCCAGCGAAGGCTGCTTCCGATGAACCGCAACACAGCGACATTTCTGGTTTTATGTGTGATCTGGGGCACCACGTGGATCGGTATCAAGGCAGGGATCGCCACCGTGCCGCCTCTGATGTTCGCAGGCACGCGTTTTACAGTAGCCGGCTTGCTGATCCTCAGCGCGACGCGCCTAAGGGGCGCTGCTCTACCACGGGTGGCGAAAAGGAGTTGGCCGCGTCTTTTCGTTGTTACGTTGTTCATGATTCCGCTTTGCTATGGCCCACTCTTTTGGGGCATGCTCTACGTCGATACGGGCACCGCGGCTGTTCTTGAGCTTTCGCTGACCCCCGTCACGCTGCTTGGGTTTGCGTTGCTTCTGGGGGACGAACGCTATGACGGCCGCAGGCTCTTTGCGATTTTGCTCGGTGCGGCCGGTCTGTGCGTCCTGTTCGGGCCCGAAGCCTATGCTAGTTGGACACACGCAGACCAGCAGGGCAGGGGGCTCCGGCTGCTGGCGATGACAGCGGTGGCGTCGGCAGCTTTAATCTATGCATGGGGTTCGGTGCTCGCGCGGCCGCTTCTTGAGGTATATTCATCGGACTTCATCGCCGGCTTCACCACCCTTTTCGGGGGCGCATTCCTAATTCTCATCTCACTCGTTGTGGAGCCAGGCGCGACCGCGGCTCTAAAAGGCAATTGGGGCTGGCCGGCCTGGGTCGGGTGGCTGTTCCTCGTGCTGTTTGGTTCGTTCATAGGCTACACTCTATTTATCCGGCTCCTGCACGAAATCGGCGCCTCGCGCGCCGGAGCATTTGCCTTCGTCTCACCCGTCATTGCCGTCGTGCTTGGCATCATCACCTACGGCGAGGAGGTTAGCCTGATCGACATCATCGGCATGGCTATCATGCTCTTCGCAGCGTTTCTTGCGCTACGCGAGCGCAAACAGGAAACATCATCCGCTTCCCCGCCGTTGATTCCACGCTCCGCGCGGGCTGATGGCAGAATATGAAAGACGGCGCGCGCATCCAGCCGCCAATCAGCCTTGAGACGGAAAAGCACAAGGTTCGCGTCTATGCGAAAAGAGGGCTGTCCCGGCAGCGTATCCCGCCTACCACCGGCGGCGAGGAAAGCTCCAGCTCATATGACAACACTAGTCGGCGAGGGATTTTGCCGAGTTGCTGTCAAGATTGCAGGCGGGATTTGATGGAAATCGCGAGGCTGCAATCAGCGAACTATTCGTTCCGATCGCGATGCAGGCTATCCGCCAACGCGTCGACAAAGTGTCAGCCGCATCGCTTCAGTTCCGCCACCTGAACGCCGAGACGGAATGCCTGACCATCGGCATAAGAACGTGCATAGCTTTCTGCTTCGAACGGAAACGTCAGGGTGCTGCCGTAGGCGGTGATGCGGACCGTCCACTTCTTGTCGCGAACGAGTTCGACCGAATTGTCGGGCGACGTCATGATTTCCTCCGGCACCAGCAAGGCGAAGGCACGGATAACGTCGCAAAGGTCGTTTGAATGCAAACAATCCGACACGCTCATGTCGCTTGTTCTATACGCCCAGACTTTCTCTCGATTAGAGCAGCGCCCGGCTGCAATGTCGGTCGCGTTAAGTCCCCTAGCTGCCAAGACCTTTCCCATTGGGTCGGTCCCCTTGCGGCCTCACGCAGCGACCTTTCTGAACCCAATCGCCGAGATCGTCAGCCCGCAGTGTCTTCGAGAGAATAGCCGGCAAGCCGCAGGGTGCGAATGGCAACTCTGCGACGACTGCTTCAACAACTTTCGCGACTGGCTCATGTGAACGTCGACCACCTGGGCGCTCACACTGGCTTTCTGCGAGCAGCCAGCTGCGATGAATTCATCACGGCTGATCACCTTTCAGGATTGTCGAGCATGTGGCGCAGCAACTTGAACTCGATCGGCCCAAGAGGAATCTCCCCGGTGCTGCAAACACGGTGGCATCGAGCTCCATCTCGACGTCGCGATATGTCAGTGGTCTGCGCTTCTGCGCCAATTTCGTGACGGTAGCCCAATCGCGAGCCTTCGCAGGTGGTCGAGGAGCTATTGCGGCGCAATGGTCTGATGAAGCGTTCGTCGACCCCGGGCTGCAACAGCCTGTGCTGACCTTCAGCACCTGGGGATATCGAGGCGACACAGGGCAGGGATGGTCCGGGCATCCCGCTTCAGCCGGCCGCTCCCGTCGCCAGCTCATTGTCTGGCCGACAGTCCAGCACAATCCCCTCGCGGCAAGACCTATCGCGTCACCGATCGAGCGGGCCAGCTTGCTGCCGAAGCCATCCACCTGCAGAATGTCGCCTAGGAGCAGGTAGAACTCCGCATCCTGCGAGGGAGATGCACCGGCCGCGGCTCCGTCGAACTCAGCGAGGGAAACGGAAGTCAGCTCTTCGCAGCCCAACTTCGAGAGCGTTCCTGGATTGGCCTTGGCACATTTATGAACGGTCGATTCCAATGGCTGTCAAAGAGTACGGCGCGACATTGAGGGCGCCAGCGAACCAGCTCTAAACCGGTCGAGCTAGTAGCCGGGCCGGGTCAATCCGAGACAATTTCGTAGTGAAGAAGCTGGGCTTCGTCGAGTGCCGACTTCACTCCAGGCGAGATGACGCCGGAGCCGAAGAGGATAATATCTTCACGGCGTACGAATACTTCATGGCCGAGTCCCATGGACACAAATGTGCCCGAAGAGCTTCGTTCGAGAAGCCGAGCTCTGCCATTCAATATGGTGAAGGCGGCGTGGCGCCTCGATACCCAGGGCCGCTCGACGATGATGTCGCATTCCGCCGATCTGCCGATTGTCACGGATTCGCCGTTTCGACAGGATCGCAGCTGATCTCTGTAGCGGATGACCAGATGAATCTGCCGCGGCAGGACCGAGCGTCTATCTGTAGTGGCGCCATGGCTGGTGATCTGCGTACCGGGGGCCTCATCGTCGCTCCACAGGGTATAGACATCGAAGAACTCTTGCTTCCCCTTCAAGGCCATTTTGTCGAGGAGCCGCAGGCCCTTGCGGCTTCTCGGGGAAAGGGCTTCGCAGAAGCTCTGGCTGATCAGCACCTCTCCGGGGTTCGCCGTGGTGGACAACCTTGCGGTGACATTGACAACGTCACCGAATATCGCGCCCCGCGCGCGAATGACCGCCCCGAAATGCAATCCGATGCGGGCGCTCAACGGCCCTTTAGTCAGTTGATGGGTAATTTGGCAGACGGCCCTCAGCGCCATTTCCGGGCTCTCGAAGAGGCTGAGTATGTCATCGCCTTTCGAGTAAATGAAATCACCACGGTGCTTGGCGACAATCTCGCGCATTGTGTCCAGGCAATCCGAGACCTGCTGTAGAGCGGCATCGTCTCCGATCCGCTCATAGAGCGGCGTGCTGCCCACGACATCAGCTAAGAGGACTGCGGCAAGAAGCGTCTCCTGATCCATCGATCTCGTGTCCGACCCGAAAACTCAGCGTGCGTGTATAACACACGAGGTCGCCTGCAACATATCTGCTCGAGCGCCTTTGATCGGGGCGATGCTTCAGGTGATCGTGGCGGACGGACGGGCGTATGCCATTCGTCGGCTTCGTGCCGGCGACATCCAGAACCGTCTTCGCCCCAATCGTTCGCGACTTCGGTGCTATGAGTGGACTTGGTCTTTTTAGGTTCGGAAAGGCTGACCGAGTTGCAACGGGCGACGGCCTTCTCATGCACCATCAACCACGACCCGATCTCGGCCCTCCGACTTCGCACGGAATAGTGCCAGATCGGCGGCTTTGACGAGATCATTCGGGCTCTCGTTCGTATTTGGGACCGGTGGCGACGCCAACGCTGTGCTTTGCCATACGATCACGGATCCATTGATCAGATTTCAGGTATATTCTCTTTGAAGATGACCTGAAGTCGTGGTTGATGCGGTTCATAGTTCAGGTGCCTGACAGAGTGGCTTAAAATGTTGAGCGCTTCCCGCGCCTCGACGCGCGGATTTTGATCTATGACCGCATCGAGCGTCCCATCCAACAAAAGTTCCTTGGTGCCGTCTGTCACCTCGTGGCCGAGAAAGAGAATGTCTTTGGCGCGTCCACGCTCCTTGAGCGCCCGAGCGATGCCGGTGTTGCCGGCGCCGACATTGTAGATCGCGGCAAGATCGGGGTGCCGGTCCAGAAGCGCTGATGCTTCTGAATAAGCCTTCTCTCGGTCATCCAGCATTTCGCGCATCTCGACGATCTTGAGATTGGGCGACTCCTCGGTCAAGATGTGCCGGAATCCCATCTCGCGTTCCTCATGGCCGCGGTAGGACAGCGAACCGGCGAACAGCGCCACCTTGCTTGGGCGTTCCGATCCCATGAAGCGGTTGAGCAGATAGCCGGCCAGCCGCCCCGCGGCGCGGTTGTCGATGCCGATATAGGCCACTCTCGGAACATGCAGGATGTCGGAGGCGATGGTCACCACCTTGACGTCATTGGCCGACAGCGAGCGGATCGCCTCGCGCACCGTTGGATGATCGAGCGCGATCACGCCGACGCCTTGTGTCTGTCCACGCAATTCTTGCAGCAGGCGGGCGAGCCGGTCGGGGTTGAAGCCCTCTATGGTGGCGATGTGGACGTCGAGATCGGGGCGCGCCAAGGCCTGCGCCTCGATGTGTCGATGCAGCATCTTGATGAAGGAATTGGTGCCGGCCGGCAGAGCGAAGTCGAGACGGATGACCTCTCCAGGTGAGGGCCTGGGCGGCGCTCCGTTCGGGCCCTCCGCGATGTAGCCGAGGCGATGCGCCATTTCGAGCACGATCTCACGCGTGCGCGCCCGCACACCGGGCCTGTTGTTCAGCACGCGGTCGACGGTGGCGGCGGAAACGCCGGCTTCCCGGGCTATGTCAGTCAAGGTGGAACGCACCGTCTTTCATCTCCTCAATGCATCAGATCGCACAATGCCGCTAGCCCGTCCGACGGCCACAGCTGCCAGCCATCAGCGATTCTGATGGAAAATGATGTATCCAGCCTTAGCCGATGCGCAAGGAGGTTGGGCTAAATCGCGTCGTGATACGTCCCGTGCTACGAATGCAGATTTCCCATCAAATCGAGGCATTGAGCCGGTGTGTCGACCTTTGCATGACGTATTTTCTCCGCAGTTGCGGTGTTACGATGTATTTTGAGTATTTATGATGTTGACAGCCTTCCGGTGCTGCCGTCAATATCCCTCAGATGGGCTCGTGGAGGAAACATCGGGCCTGAGGGAGGAATTCCAATGTCTGATTTGATCCGCATATCGCGACGCGGCTTGTTGGCGTCCGGAGGAAAGGCGGCGGCGTTCGTGGCTGCGGCTGGTATCGCACCGCAATTCATCCGTCCCGGCCGTGCCGTTGCGGCCGACGCGCTGGCGCCAGGCATGGTAGGCGGCCCCACCGGTTTCGAGGGCGCCGAGCGCTATCAATATGGCGCCGAGACGCCGGAAGGCCGTGCCGTTGAGGCGGCCAAGGCCTTGAAGGGAGCAGGCAAGGCGCCGGCCAAGATCGTGCTTGGCCTGTCGGATGGCTCGATTGGTCAACTCACACAGCCTTTCCCGGCGGGTGCGCCGTCGATCAAGGAGCTGTGGGAAAAGGAAACCGGCATCCAGATCGAGATCGTCGGCCTGCCGAACGGCCAGGAATTCACCAAGACGATGCAGGACATCTCCACCAAGGGTGGGGCCTATGACATCTACTCGACGGAATGGAACCGCCTCGGCGACCTTGCCGAGACCGGCGGCATCGCCAAGCTCGACGACTTCGTCGCCCAGTACAAGCCCGAATGGGACGATCCCAAGACCGGCTATGTCGACGGCGCCAAGGGCGTGTCGCTGCTCAACAAATATCGCGGGTCCAACTATGGCGTGTCGCTGGACGGCGACTTCCAGACCTGGGTCTACCGCACCGACCTGTTCGGCGACGCTGCCGAGCAGAAGGCGTTCAAGGACAAATTCGGCTACGATCTGGCGCCGCCGAAGACCTGGAAGCAGCACAGTGACATCGCGGGCTTCTTCCAGCGGCCCGACAAGGGCCTGTTCGGCTCCACCGACCTGCGCAACCAGGGCTGGGGCTACACCAACTGGTATCAGCGCTATGTCTCGATGGCATCGCCCAACCAGTTCCTGTTCGGCGACGACGGCAAGCCGCTGATCAATTCCGAGCACGGCATTGCCGCCACCAACGAATATGTCGGCTCGCTGGTTCATCACTCGCCGGACGCGATCTCCTGGGGCTGGCCGGAGCAGTATGGAAATTTCGCCAAGGGCGGCGCGGCGATGACCTGCGCCTTCTCGAACCTGCCGAAATTCCTCGACAATGCCGGCAACAAGGATTCTGCCGTCACCGGCAAGATCGGCTCGATGCTGCCGCCCGGCCGCGAAGTCGACGGCAAGCTGATCAGCCGTTCCGTGCTGTGGTTCTCGCTGACCGGCATGGTCTCGTCGCAGTCGAAAAACCAGGAGGTCGCCTACCTTTTGCTGCAGTGGCTGGGCTCCGCCCGCATCTATGCCTGGATGAGCGCCAATCCGGGCGGCTATCTCGATCCGTTCCGGCTCTCGGATTTCTCCGATCCGCTGGTGCGCCAGACCTACCACGCCTACCACATCGACGTGGTGCGCGAGACCGTCGCCCGCACGGTGCCGACGATCAACTATCCCGGCGCCACCGCCTTCCACAACGCATTGGACGAAAATCTGATGGCGTCGCTGACCAAGGCCAAGACAGCGGAACAGGCGATGGCCGACACGGAAGCGGAGTGGAAGAAGATCGCCCGCCGCATCGGCGAGGACAAATTGCTCGAAGCCATCAGGACGAACAAGGAGGCCTGGCCGACGGTTCTCGACCCGATCAGCTGATCCGTTTCCCTGGATCAGCGCTGGAGGGGAGGAGCATCTGTTCCTCCCCGCCGCAGTCAACGCCACCAGCAAAGCAGCCAGATGAAGCGTTCCGTCCCCTTCGAGATATTCCGCTACGCCGCGATCTTCGCGGCGATGGCGGTGACGCTGGTACCGATCCTGTGGATGGTGTCGATGGCCTTCAAGCCGATCGCCGAATGGTCGGCGACCGGCGCCGACCTGACATGGTGGCCGAAGAACCCGACGCTCGGCAATTTCCAGTTCGTCTTCGGCGAGTCCAACAACAATCTGATCGTGGCGCTCGACCGCACCGCGCTGAAGCCGATCCTGTCGTCGCTGCTGTCTTCGGTGTTCGGCACGGCGATCGCAATGTCGGCGGGCACGGCTGCGGCCTACGGGCTGTCGCGTTTCGGCTCCGGCCAGAACCTGCCGCTGGCGCTGATCCAGCTCAGGCTGTTTCCGCCAATGGCGGTGATGATCCCGGTCATGATCATGTGGGCCTTCCTGAACTTCACCGACAGCTGGTTTGGCCTGGCCCTGATCTACGGCATCGTCACCCTGCCGTTCGCTTTCTGGCTCATGAAGACCTTCTTCGACGACATGCCGCGCGAGATCGAGGAAGCGGCGCTTGTCGAAGGTTGTTCGCGGCTGCGCGTCTTCACGCGCATCACGCTGCCGATGATGCGCGCACCGCTGGCCAGCGCCGCCCTCTTCGTCTTCATCCTCAACTGGTCGGACTATCTGATCGCGCTGCTGCTGACGACGCGTGAATGGGTGACGATCCCGGTCTACATGGCCTCGCTGTCCTCCTCGATGACCGGGCAGCTCTATGGCGCCAAGGCCGCGCTCGGTCTTATCGCCGCGGTGCCGCCGGTCATCATGGGCATCGCCATCCAGCGCCATCTGGTGCGCGGACTGACGTTCGGCGCGCTCAAGCAATGAGCGCGGTGACCGTGACTGTCTCGAAGGACGCAAAGGCCGCGCTTGGCAAGCCCGCGCTGCGGGACGAGGGAGCGCGGCTGGGATTCCGGCTGACGCTGCCGGCGCAGGTTTTGGTGCTCTTCATCTCCGTCTTCCCGCTGCTGATGCAGCTCTACATCAGCGTCACCGACTGGTCGCCGCTCTCCGGCCTCGGCTGGTGGAACGCATGGGAGATGTGGAACAGCTTCGCCAACTACACCGACCTTGCCGCCGATGCGCGCTTCTGGAGCGCGCTGAGGCGCACGGCCATCGTCATGGTCGTGTGCGTGCCCGTCGAATTCCTGCTTGGCCTGGCATTGGCGACGCTGTTCGCGGACGATTTTCCGGGCAAGCGGGTCTTCTATTCGATCCTGCTGATGCCGATGATGGTGGTTCCGGCGGTGGCCGGCTACATGTTCTTCATGCTGTTCCAGTCGGGCGGGCCGCTGAACGACATCCTGTCGGCACTCAGCGGTTCCCGCGTCACCATCGCCTGGCTGTCTGACCCCACACTGGCGCTGATCGCGGTGATCATCGCCGATATCTGGCAGTGGACGCCGCTGATGTTCCTGATCCTGCTTGCCGGCCTGGTCGGCGTGCCGCAGGACCAGATCAAGGCGGCGACCCTGCTCGGCGCCAACCCGTGGCAGCGCTTCGTCACCATCGTGCTGCCGAAGATGAAGACGATCGTCATCATCGCGCTGGCGATCCGCGTCATCGAGAACTTCAAGATCTTCGACACGCTCTACATCATGACCGGCGGCGGCCCCGGCGTCGCCACGGAGACGATCTCCGTCTACATCTACAAGGTCACGACGCAGGACCTGATCTGGGGCTATGTGGCGGCGATCGCGCTGGCCATCCTGGTCGTGCTTTCGATCGTTGCCGTATTCGCCATGAAGCGCATGGCGCGCGCAAGGCTGGTGCCGGCATGAGCGCGATCCAGCTGCGCAACCTGGTCAAGACCTTTGGCGAGTTCACGGCGCTGAAGACCATGGACCTCGACATCGCCGATGGCGAGTTCATGGCGCTGCTCGGGCCTTCGGGCTGCGGCAAGTCGACGACGATGAACATGATCGCCGGCATGGAAGAGCCGACCAGCGGCAAGATCCTGTTTGGCGAGCGCGACATGGCCGGCGTGCCCATGGGCCGCCGCGGCGTCGGCTTCGTTTTCCAGAACTACGCCATCTTCACCCACATGACGGTGCGCCAGAACCTTGCCTACGGGCCGCGGATGCGCGGTGCGGCGACAGCCGAGATCGACCGCCGCGTCGGCGCCGTCGCCGAGCTGCTGCAGTTGACGCCGCTGCTCGACCGCAAGGCCGACCGGCTCTCGGTCAACATCCTGCAGCGGGTGGCAATCGGACGCTCGGCGATCATGGAGCCGGCGATCTTCCTGCTCGACGAGCCGCTGTCCAATGTCGACGCCGCCTTCCGGGCGGTAATGCGGACCGAGCTCAAGCAGCTGCAGCGCCAGTTCAGGCAGACGATGGTCTACGTCACCCATGACCAGCTCGAGGCCATGACCATGGCCGACCGCATTGCCGTCATGGATCACGGCGTGCTGCAGCAGGTGGGAACGCCCCTGGAAGTCTACAACAATCCAGCCAATGTCTTCGTCGCCCGCTTCATCGGCGCTCCGGGCATGAACCTGCTGAAGGGAAGGCCGGCGGAGAGCGACCGGGGCCTGGTGGTCGATCTCGGGCCACTGGGGGTCACGCCGACGCTGCCGGATGCGCTGGCCGCCACCTTGCGCGGATCGCGCTCTGAGGTGCTTTACGGCTTCCGGCCCGAACAGGTGTCGCTGGTGCAGAGCGGGCAGGGCCTCGCCATGCCGGTGAGCTTCGTCGAGCGGATCGGCGCCAGGACCATCGTCCATCTCGGCGATGGCGAGACCGCCGTGAAGGCGGTGTTCGACAATGCTGTCGGACTGTCGATCGGCGAGCTTGCCGTCGTCGCCCCCGTGGCATCGTCCGTGCGTGTCTTCGATGCCCGCAGCGGCATTGCGATGAAGGCAGGTTGACATGGCCGATATCGTCTTTCGCAATGTCAGCAAGTGTTACGGCACGACGCTCGCCGTCGACGACGCCTCGTTCACCGTCAATGACAACGAATTCTTCTGCTTCTTCGGGCCGCCGCTGGCGGGCAAATCGACAATCCTGCGCCTGGTGCTCGGGCTGGAGACGCCTGACGCCGGAGAGATCCTGATCGGCGGCAAACCGGTCAACACCGTCTCGCCGGCCGAGCGCAATGTCGCCATGGTGTTCCAGAACCTGGCGCTGTTCCCGCATATGAGCGCGCGCGAAAATGTGCGTTTCCCGCTGGTCGAGCGCAAGGTCGCCGAGGCCCAGATCGAAACGCGTGTCGCCGATGTGGCCGCCAAGCTCCACATCGGCCATATTCTGCACAAGCCGCCGGCGCAGCTTTCCGGTGGCGAGCGGCAACGCGTGGCCATAGCCCGCGCCCTGGTGCGCGACCCGAACGCCTATCTGATGGACGACCCGATCTCTGCGCTCGATGCGCGGCTGCGCGAGGAAACGCGCGTCGAGCTCAAGCGCATCCAGCGCGAACTCGGCAAGACGCTGATCTACGTCACCCATGACCAGGAAGAGGCGATGTCGATCGCCGACCGCATCGCCATTCTGGAGAATGGCAGGATCCGACAGATCGGCGCCCCGTCCGAGATCTACGACCGCCCGGCGAACACCTATGTGGCGCGACTGCTTGGTTCGCCGATGATGAACATCCTCAAATCCGTTCGCGGCGAAGATGGCCTCGAGGCCGCCGAAGGCACGGTCAGCATCGACGATCGCGCTGCTCCGGCCGACGCGATCGAAATCGGGCTCAGGCCGGAGGACATCAAGGTCGGGCCCTGGGTCGAAGGGGGCGCTGGCCGCCCGGCGCGCGTATTCGAGGTCGAGCCCCTTGGCGGCTACACGGTGGTAACGCTCGCCGCCGGAGAGGCGCGGCTGAAGGCGCTGCTGCGCGGCCAGCCCGACATCAGGCCGGATGCGGTGGTAGCGATATCCTGCGAGCCGGCCCGGGTGCATTATTTCGGGCAGGACGGAGGCGCGTTGGCGAGATGATCGCGGCTGCGAAAACAGAATTGCGGGAGGAAGACATGGCGAGCGAAGGCTTCGAGCCGGACGTGAAGGTCCGCACGAAAGAATACCGTATCGGCTGCATCGGCGCCGGCATGATCATGGCCGAATGCCATCTTGCCGCCTATGCGCAGGCCGGTTTCCCAGTCGTCGCCATCGCTTCGCGCACCAAGGCCAGTGCCGAGAAGGTAGCTGCACGCTGGAGCATTCCGACCGTCCACGACACACCGGAACAGCTGATCGAGGATTCCGAGGTCGAGATCGTCGACCTGGCGTTTCCGCCCGACCAGCAGCCGGCATTGATCCGCCATGCGCTGAAGCAGCCTCACATCAAGGCGATCCTGGCGCAGAAGCCGCTGGCGCTGTCGGTCGATGAAGCCGTGAAACTGCGCGACGAAGCCGCAAAGTCCGGCAAGATCCTCTCGGTCAACCAGAACATGCGCTACGACCAGTCGATGCGCGTGCTGAAGCAGATCATCGACAGCGGCGCGCTGGGCGACATCGTCTTTGCGCAGATCGACATGCATGCGATCCCGCACTGGCAGACCTTCCTTCAAGACTACGACCGGCTGACGCTGGCCAATATGAGCGTGCACCATCTCGACGTGCTGCGCTTCCTGTTCGGCGATCCCTCGGAAATCACCACCCTGACACGCAAGGACCCGCGCACGACATTCGAGCATAGCGACGGCATCACCGTCTCGACGCTGCGCTTTCCCTCCGGCGTGCTCGCCGTGTCGCTGGAGGATGTCTGGTCCGGACCGCGCCAGGAGGGCTATCTGGACGACCAGCACATCAACTGGCGCGTCGACGGCACCAAGGGTGTCGCCAAAGGCACGATCGGCTGGCCGAAAGGCGTGGCCTCGACGCTGACCTATGCCTCGACCGAGACGACCGGCGGCGAATGGGTCAGCCCGAGCTGGGACACGATGTGGTTCCCGCATGCCTTCATCGGCGTGATGGAGCAATTGCAGCATGCGGTGAAGACAGGCGCGCCGCCGGCATTATCGGTGGCCGACAACGTCAAGACGATGGCGCTGGTCGAAGCCGGCTATCGCTCGATCGACGAGGGCCGCACCGTCAAGCTTTCCGAAATCTCGATAAAATCAGCCAACTGAATCGCTTACAGGGAGGAGTTCACATCATGATGCAGGCAGGTATTTTCACGGGCTATTTCCCGTACGGGCTCGAAGAGACGGCAAAGAAGATCCGCGGGCTCGGTTTCAACACGGTGCAGCTCGACCTGCATTTCAGGGATATCGATCTGTCGGCCGGGCAGATCACTGAGGAAAAGGCCAAGCAGGTGCGCGACGTCTTCCGCGACAACAACCTGCCGATCTGCTGCGTGTCGGGCTACACCAACATTATCCACCCCGATAAAGTCGAGCGCGACAAGCGCGTCGGCTATCTCAAGGAAATCATCCGCAATGCGCGCGCCTTCGGCTCGCCCTACGTGATCTCGGAGACCGGCACCTACAACACCGAATCCGACTGGGTGCATCACCCCAAGAACAAGACCGAGGAAGGATTCGAGGAATGCCGCAAGGTGATCTCGGAGCTTGCCCAGACGGCTTACGACCATGGGGCGGTGTTCCTGCTCGAAACCTATGTCAACAATGTCGTCGGTTCGGTCGAGGAGACGGTGAAGATGTTCGCCCAGGTCGACCATCCGGGCCTCGGCCTGCTGATGGATCCGACCAACTATTTCGAAACCCACAACATCGACCGGATGGACCAGATCCTGAACCAGGTGTTCGATACGCTGACCGACAAGATCAAGATCGCGCATGCCAAGGACGTCAAGCGTTCGGGCAGCGACAAGTCGGAAAAGCATGCCGACATCGGCGACGAGGATGCGATGGAGAGCCACACGTTCCGCGGCGTCGGCGAGATCGAGCTGCCGGCGCCCGGGCTGGGCTCGCTGAATTACGATCTCTATCTCCAGCGGCTGGCGGAAAAGCACCCAAACATCCCGGTCATCATCGAGCATCTCTCGGAAGACGACGTGCCGCGCGCGAAGAAATTCCTCGACGGGAAGTTCCGCGCCAACGGGCTGTGAGCGCCGGTTGCGCCGCCGGCGCATGGCGGCGCAACTCCAACCAAGGGAGGAATGAATGTTGAAATTCGCATTGAAAGTGGCTGCCGCGGCAACGCTGGTAGCCGGGGTCTCCTTGAGCCTGCCGGCATTCGCGCAGGACGGCCAGAAGACCTTCTATCTGCTGTCGCATGGTGGCCCTTCGGACGCGTTCTGGATCGACTGGAATGCCGGCGCGACCAAGGCCTGCGACCAGCTCAAGGTGACCTGCAAGATCTCGTTCAGCGGCGGCGACATGGCGGCGCAGAAGGAGGCTTTCAACTCGGCGCTCGCCGCCAAGCCGGACGGCATCGCTACCACCTCGGCTCAGCCCGGCCTGTGGACGGAGGAGGTGAAGGCCGCCAAGGCCGCCGGCATACCGATCGTGTTCTTCAACACCGATGATCCGGCGACCGGGCGGCAGGCCTATGTCGGGGCCGACCTCAGGGAAGCGGGCGTCATCTGGGCCAAGTATCTCGTCGACCACAAGATGGTGAAGCAGGGCGACAAGGTGTTCCTGCCGGTCGAAGTGCCGGGCGCCAGCTACCAGCAGCTCGAGACCGAGGGCATCGCCAGCGTCTTCGATCCGCTCGGCATCAAGTACGACGTGGTCGATTGCGGCACCGACCCGGCCGGCATCATCGCCAAGATGACCGACTACATGGTCGCCAACAATCCGCCGGCAATCATTGCACTGGGCGATTCCGTGGCAGCAAGCATCAAACGCGTCTTCGACGGGGCCGGTGTGTCGGCCGGCAAGGTCCCGGTCGTCGGCTGGGGCAACTCAAAGGAGACGGCCGAGGCGGTCAAGTCCGGCTTCGTCAATGCTGCGGCCTGGCAGTACCCGTCGGCGCAGGGCTTCATGCCGGTGGCGCTGCTCGGGCTTGCGGCCTCTGGCGAGCCGGTCGGCTACGACATTCACACATTCAGCCTCTACGACGCCTCGAGCGTCGAGCCGATCCTGAAACTCTACAACAAGTGACGACAATCGGCGCCCGCCCCGAAATGGCGGGCGCCGGACGAAACGCATGGTCCTGACAGATATGGCAATCACAGCAGACGACGACACGCAGCGAGCGAAGGGCAGGTCTGCGCTGCTGCGTTCGCCGCAATTCTCCTCGCTCATCATCCTCATCGTGCTGCTCGTGGTTTTCGCCATCGCCGACGGCAACTTCCTGTCGCCGCTCAACATATCCAACATGATGGCGTTCCTGCCCGAGCTCGGCATCATCGCTCTCTGCATGACGCTGCTGCTGACGGCGGGCGAGTTCGATCTGTCGGTCGGCGCCGTGTTCGGCCTTGCGCCCGTCGTGGTGATGCTGCTGGTGCAGAATGGCGGTATCGACATCGGCGTCGCCCTCCTGGCCGGGCTTGTGCTGTGCATCGCGATCGGCGCCATCAACGGGCTGATCGTCACCAAGATCGGCATTTCCTCGTTCCTGGTCACGCTGTCGATGCTGCTCGTCGTGCGCGGCGCGGCGCTCTACATCACGCAGGGATTCCCCCTGAAGTCGTGGGACCAGCCCGGCTTCTTCGTCACGCTGCTTGCCGGCAGCTTCAATGTAGGCTCGTTCCGGTTCTACACCTCGCTCTGGTGGTTCATCGGCCTGTCGCTGCTGGCGATTTACATCCTGCGCTACGCCAAGCTCGGCAACTGGATCAGCGCCATCGGCAGCAACCGCAACGCAGCGGTGGCGCGCGGCGTGCCGGCCGACGCGGTCAAGATCTGGCTGTTCATCCTGACCTCGGTGGTGGCCGGGCTGGCCGGCATGATCAGCGCGTTCCGGATTTCGGCCGCCTCGCCGGTGGCCGGCACCGGCTACGAACTCGAAGTGATCGCCATGGTGGTGGTCGGCGGCACGGCGCTCACCGGCGGGCGCGGCACCATCCTCGGCACCATCGTCGGCGCGCTGATGCTGCGCGCCATCCGCAACGGCATCGTGCTGATCGGCGTGCCGGGCTTGGCATACAACATCTTCGTCGGCGTCATCATCCTCGCCATGCTCATCCTGCACGCTTTGCTGCAGAAGAACGCCGCAAGGAGCTGACGATGGAAGTGCTGCGTCTGCAAGACCTGCAAAAGTCCTTCGGCAACGTGCGTGCGCTGAAGAACGCCTCGTTCACCCTCAACGAAGGCGAGGTGGTTGCCCTGCTCGGCGACAATGGCGCCGGCAAGTCGACGCTGATCAAAGCGATCTCCGGCGTCTTCCCGGCCGACCACGGCGACATCTTCGTGCGCGGCGAGAAGGCATCGATCCGCTCGACGCGCGACGCGATGGACCTCGGCATCGAGACCATCCATCAGGACACATCGCTCGCGCCGGACCTCAGCATCGCGCGCAATCTTTTCCTGGGCCGGGAGCCGGTCAATTTCGGCTGGCTCGGCGTGTTCGCGCCGCTCGATCTCGCCAAGCTTCGCAACGCCGCCTCGGCGCTGCTGAAGCGGGTCGGCATTTCGAAAAAGCTCGATGCCGATGCACTGGTGAGCACGCTCTCGGGCGGTGAGCGGCAATCGATCGCGATCTCGCGCGCCATGCAGTTCGCCGCCAAGGTGATCATACTCGACGAGCCGACCAACAATCTTGGCGTCGAGGAAACCCACGGCGTGCTGCGCTTCGTCAAGGAGGTGCGCGACGCCGGCCACTCGGTGCTGCTCATCACCCACAACATCCACCACGTGTTCCAGGTCGCCGACCGCATCATCGTCATGCGCCGCGGCGAAATCGTCGCGGAACAGACGGTCGCCGACACCGACCTGTTGACGGTGGAAAGCATCATCACCGGCGCCGACATGTCGGCCTTGCTCAAGGAGGCGGGCAAAGTGAAGGACGTCGCATGGTAGAGCTTTACGGCAAGACGCTGTCGCGAAGGCAGGTGGCCGAGCGGTCCGGCATGCTGTCGCAGTTTGCCGGTGTGCGGCTTATGACGCTCGGCGACGGCGTGGAGCGCGGCATCCGGATGCTCGAGTTCCGCACCGGCTCCGGCCTGCGCTTCACGGCGCTGGTCGACCGGGCGCTTGATATCGCCGATTGCGACTTCCGGGGCCAGGCGATCGGCTGGCATTCGCCGAGCGGCTTTCGCCACCCCGGACTGCACGAGCATGAAGGGGAGGACGGTTTCGCCTTTGGCCGGTCGTTCTCGGGGCTGCTCGTCACCTGCGGCCTCGATCATATACTGGGCCGGCAAGACGTGCCGGCCGAAAGCTACAATTATCCCGGGCGCAAGCGGGTATTGCACTCGCTGCATGGCCGCATCGGCACCGTGCCGGCGCGGCTGACCGGCTACGGCGAGGCCTGGGACGGCGACCGCTGCGTGCTGTGGGCGGAAGGCATCGTCCAGCAGGCAACCGTGTTCGGCGAGGATCTCCATTTGCTGCGCCGCATCGAGGCCGATGTCGGCGGCAGCGAGATCCGCCTGTCGGACCGCGTCGTCAATCACGGTTTCAGCCGCACGCCGCATATGTATTTCTATCACGTCAATGTCAGCCATCCCTTGCTCGACGAGGGTTCGCGCTACCTGGCGCCGATCCGGGATGTCGTCTGGGCGGCGCACGCCGGCGAACGCTACGAGGCGCAGAAAGTCGGCTACCGAACCGTGCCGGCGCCGCAGCTGGGGTTCAGCGAGCAGGTCTGGGAGCACGAGCTTGGCTCCGATGCGGCGGGCGAGGTGCCGGTGGCCGTCGTCAATGACCACCTGGGCCTCGGCTTCGAGGTCGTTACCCGCAAGGATCAGCTGCCCTGCACCTATCAGTGGCAGAACTTCCAGGCCGGCCTATATGCGTTGGGAATCGAACCTTCGACGCATCATGTTCTGGGCAATCTCGCCGCGCGCGAACGGGGCGAGATGATCTGGCTGGACCATGGCGAAAGCCGCTCCTATGACGCCGTGTTCCGGGTGCTCGACGGTGCCGGCCAGATCGCCCAAGCGGAAGCGAGGATAGGGTCGATCGCCCGGCAGCCGCAACAGGATTACCCTGCGCCGTCGGGCGCTTTTGCGAGACTGCAGGCGTGACCGGCTTGAAACGCACGATCGGTTGCCGCGGCGGGCGGGAAGTGCGCCGGAATACGGAAGCAGGCGCGGCCCGGCCGGCCCCAGGCGGCCCTTGCGGAGCGCAGGCGGGAAAGCGGAGATGACGATGACGGCAAGCAGGAAGCGCGACTACAGCCTGGTCGGTGAAAGCACCAAGCGCGCCATTGAGACCGGATTGGCTTCGGCCGAATGGTATCACACCGATGTCCCGCGCAAGGCGATCAAGGAGTTGATGCAACGCTCCGACGGGCCGGCGATCCGCGACACGATCATCTGGGTCGCCGCGATCCTGGTGTCGGCCGCCGGCATCGTATGGTTCTGGGCCACGTGGTGGGTGGTGCCGTTCCTGTTCGTCTATGGCGTGCTTTACGGCTCGTCCAGCGACTCGCGCTGGCACGAATGCGGCCACGGTACCGCGTTCCGGACGCGCTGGATGAACGATGTCGTCTACCAGATCTCAAGCTTCATGCTGATGCGCAACCCCGTGCAATGGCGCTGGAGCCATGCCCGCCATCACACCGATACCATCATCGTCGGCCGCGATGCCGAAATCGCCGTCATGCGCCCCCCAGATCTGCTGCGGGCGGCGCTCGCCTTCACCGGTATTCTCGATTTCCGCTATTCGCTGCCGGCGCTGGTGCGCCAGGCGTTCGGCAAGCTGTCCGATGAAGAGAAGAGCTATATCCCCGAGATGGAGCAGCACAAGGCGGTGATCGCTGCGCGCTGGCATGTCGCCATCTATGCGGCGACAGTCGGGCTGGCGCTGTTCACGTGGTCGCTGCTGCCGCTGGTGCTGATCGGCCTGCCGCGCCTCTATGGCAGCTGGCACATGGTGCTGACAGGGTTGCTGCAGCATATCGGCCTGGCCGACAACGTGGTCGACCATCGGCTGAACACCCGCACCGTCTACATGAACCCGGTCAGCCGCTTCATCTACTGGAACATGAATTATCACGTCGAACACCACATGTTCCCGATGGTGCCCTATCATGCGCTGCCGAGGCTGCACGAGCTGATCAAGCACGACCTGCCGGTAGCGAACCCGTCGATGTGGCATGCCTATCGCGAGGTCTGGCCGGTGCTGCTGAAGCAGCTGCGGTACGAGGATTTTTATCTCAAGCGCGAATTGCCGCCGACAGCCAGACCCTATCGCGGCGAATTTCACCAGGTGGATATGTCGGCGGCGGCTGAATAGCCATAGCGGATGGTGCGGGAGCCGGAGATGGCCGACTGGATTGAAGCGTGCGCGGTCGATGACATCGAGGAAGAGGATGTCATCTGCTTCGATCCTCGCGGTTTGCCGCTCGCCCGATGACGAGCTCTTCGCCACCGACGGATATTGGACCCATGAGAAGGCGCATCTAGCCGAAGGGCTGGTGATCGACGACGTCATCGAATGCCTTGAAGCACATTGGCCGCTCTGCGACCGGCCAGGTCAAGGGCGCGCCGGTCTGCGTCAAGCTCGCGATCTATCCGATGAGAATCGAGGCCGGCAAGGTGATGATCCAGATCTGACGCGTGGTAACCGCTCCAGCACCGCGTTTAGCAAACTCAGAGTGACGTTTTCCTGAGCCGAAAGAGACAGACCGTCGCCGACGGGCGCGCCATGGAGGGTAAGCGCCAGCTGACCATGCTGCGCGTGCTGGTCATGGACGTGGCCGAGGGCCGCCGACCGGGCTGAGGTCGATCGTCTCGATGCCGCCGGAGTTGTGCTGAACCCTAGATCGCGATGCGGCCCCCAGCCTGTTCACCGTGCCGGGCTAGAATTTCTTCGAGATCGGCACCGCCGACTGTTTTCTAAGTTGGGCTTTCCGGCTCCACAAGACGGGCACCGACGCCGTCATTGCAGCGCCGGCTATGCCACGGTCACCGTGCCCAGACATATGTGCTTGGCCCTTTGACCCTGATCGACGAGGTCCTGATTCACTGCTGCTTCTGCTGATCAGCTTTGAGGTGCTGATTGTGCGGTTTGATCTGGCAGCGTTGATACTGGGCGCTACCGCGATCGAAGCGGAAGGACAGCGCCTACCGCAGCGGCAAAACGACCGCCTGAACAAGATCAGTGTGAGGGAAGGAGATGGGATTTATTGGTGCGCAGCGAGCGCGGCAAAGCTGCGCAGGTGATCGTGGCTGGAAAGCGTCGCTACAAAGGCTGTGCGTTGTCAGTTTGGAAGCCGACACGCGTCCGGCAGACGACGGTGATCTCGCTGGCTGACTGCGGCGCGGGATTATTATTGAACGACGGCAGGAAGTAGGCTCGGTGCCACGCCGTGCGTCCAGGACTCGGGTTGGAGTGGATTATGGTTCGGGGTGACCATAGCCGATCTGCGCAGCCTCGAACCTCCAGCGCTTGCCGCATGTTGGGCAGGGGTACAATTTTCACTTTCACGCTCGACCTGCTCCGCGTGTGCGTCAGGATGATGCTACACTCAAATTCTCACCACGGCTCAAGGTTCTCCTCGGCAGCGAGGCTTCATGCCGTAAGCGAGCCGCCCCGGGAATCTGATTTCAATTCCTTCGCAGCCGCAACGAGGCGCGGTCATTCCCGGCGGCTTTGATGAGCTCCATCACCTGCTCAGGCGTGATGCCGTTCTGCTGGGCAAAATGGAAGAGTTCGTTGCGTTCGTTGGACGAGACCCGGTTCCTGTCGCGAAAATCACGCTCGGTTTTGTTGTCCGTCATCATCTTCTCCTTTCAACCTCAATTCGCCGGCCCGAACCGCCCGCTGGAGCAAAACCCGAGACCGCCCAACGCGGAGGCTGATCGAGCCTCGCTAGGGCTGCTGCGAGTAGACGAAAGCTCCAACTGGCGAAAGCTGGGGGAGCTTGTCCAACGCCGGGGTGGGCTCGGTGCACGCCGTGGCATCGCTTCGGCGACTTTAACCACCCGCCCAGAACACGGATGGGAGCAGCCTCGGAAAGATCCGCCCACCAGGCAATGAAGCTACGCGAACACCGAGTTCCTCGTCCTTTAGCATCAGCAGACGCTCGTGGATGTCTTACCCGGCATTCTCGCCGGAATGATCGAAGTGGATGGCGAGGCCAAAGGCGAGCGCTCGCTCGGCGATCATATTGACAAGATGGCTTTCGCCGATCGACAGCGCCGGAACGGCCTCTTTCAACGCCTCGAGAGCGTGCCGTATCGACAAAAGACCCCGCCGCTTGCGGCTGCTCACATATTGATCGATCAGGGATTCCAGTGGCATCTGCCTGCCTCCGCTTCGGACAGGATCTCGTAGCGTGGCTGCGGAGCAACAGCATTCACATTGGTTAAGAGATGGCGGCGAACGCCATCATGCATGCCGCCAAAAACAGACGGCGGTGGGGCTGGCTGATTTACCCCGGGTTGGAGCGCTACCCTCGGGTAAGCATGGCACGACCGTCGCGCCGGGTTCGGACATTTTCGGTGCTACTGCTCCGGTACCGCGGAGGTTTGTGGATGGTTGCGTGCCGCCTCGGCGATTTCCGGAATGAATTTCGTCGCGGTGCAGCTTCGGTTTACATTGGCGCGGGCGGTAAATACCTCTTGCCCGCAGACTTGCGAAGCGAGCGCGATCGGCACGTGCACCGCCAGTGGCAACTCGGTCTCAGCCACTCCCAGATGTCTTGCAACCTGTTGCTTCACCTCCGGCCGGCCGAGCGAGACGTCAACGCCGACATCATCCTTGGCGGTCGGCGACGATCCTTGCGCCGGCAGTCGACCCTGCTTGGCTGTTTGCGACGAGTCGCCGGATTGCTGCGCGGGCTGACTTGTCTGCGCAGATGCCTCGACGCCCAAAGTCAGCGAGGCCGCCAGTCCCAAAAAAGCCCGGAGCCCCAAAGACGCAACCCGAAGTCCGAATGTGCTCATTGTCATGTTCCTCACCGTGCGGGGTTCAACCTGGCGCGCTCAGAGTTCGGTGTTGCTTCGGCCTCTTTCGAAGACAGGGATGTCTTCCTCCTCCTCATCATTGTCACCGGTTGGTATGTCCTCGGCGTAGCTGCGGGTCAGTTCCTCGGTTTCGCTTAAGCCGTCGATCGTCTCATTGGCGCGTGCCCCTTCATCATGACGACCGGTAATTTCGCTGCGGGGCCTTGCGCCGATCGGCTGGTCGACATCGTCGGCTCCCCCGAAACCTGGCTCCGCGCCGTGCCTGTCTTCGTGGCCCACGGGGCTGTCCAACACGGCGGCATCCTCCGGGCGAATGGGTTCATCATTGGCGAAGTCACTTCGTCTCGAATGCGAGGTCTCGTTTTGCTTTGGCATGTCAGGTCTCCTGTTCGTTTGGCAAATTCGACGACGCTGGTGCTTGCACGCCGGACTACCTGAGCGACGCACCCTTTAGAGCCTGCATCGACGACCGCTTGAAGGTTGCAGCGTCCCTGGGGGCGGAGGCAGTGCCAGAGGGTTGGCACAGACTCCACAGCGCCGCGAAGAACCAACGTCGTGGCCAGATCCACTCAGCCCTGAGAACCGCTCTTGCTCAGTTGCTGGGCATGTTTGAAATGCTGCCGGATGAGCCGGCGCGGTCTTTTTCGCATGGGCCGCCAAATGTTTTTCCTGACCGTTTTCCGCATAGGAGGTCATCAGCGTCAGGGCTTCCTGGTGCGCTGCAACCTGGGCGTCGACGTAGGCGTTATCGAACGCCCCGCTGCTGTCGTTGCTCAATGCTTCCAATTGGGCAGCATGCTTGCTTGTCATCTCCGGTGCCACTGCGACGTCGTCCTTCTTTGCCGCCGCAATGAGCCGCTTGGAAGAATTCGTGTGGTCCTTGATCATCATGCGAGCGAATTCCTTCACTCGTGATGTCTTCGATTTCCGCAGCGCCAACTCACTCGACTGGATCTCGAACATGTCTGAACTCGCAGCTGCTTTGACAAATTCCTGCGGGGACGTCGTCGCGGTCTGAGCCATTGCCCCCGGGCTGATGAGACCGATGGCGATCGCAGCCAAAAGCACTTTGACGAAATGCATGTTGTGCTCCCAACACGGCCGAGCTGCCGTTGTTCCCCTTTTTGTGACAATAAATACCGGGCGGCAGGCGTAGACCCCGAATGGCTCCTGCTCAGCGCTTTGATCATAGATCCGGCCGTATTGCAGGACCGGTGACTGCGCGGAGCTCAGCGCGGTTCTCCGACAAGGCACTATGATCGCAGAGCAGCCGACCGACTTCGTAAGCCCAGTGGATGCGCAGGAGTGCGCTGTTTGCCGACCCGTCGCCGTGGGTCACGCGTCGTGGCAGACCTGTCCGACAGGTCCATGAAAACTTCTGCAAAACTGCGATGATGATGGGCAAATAGGCCCAGCACCTAGCTTAGTATAATACGCGCCCGCTGGCCCGGCCGGCCGGCTTTTCGTTTGCCCTCGGAACCTGGTCAATTCGCACAGTTGCTCCCCTGCGATGGCGCGGGCCGCCTCGAATCTGAAATTCTGTCAATCGCCCGATGCGGCTGCTGCCCTCCCTGCCGCGAGCCGGAATGCATAACGATTGCGGATGTGGCTGTTAAAATAGACGCCCTTGGCAAAGGCAGCTTTGAACGCGGCAACGGCCTCAGCAGGTACGTCCAAAAACTCGTAATGCTTCCCGCTCGCTACAAACCAAACCGAGAGAACCCTGGTGTTCGGGTCATAGTCGAACTTGCGTATCGAAGTCGACGGCATGGTATGCCATCCAAACTCAGCCGGGTTGGATCGCCAGCTACAGGCTGAAACAGTATTCGAAGACGTGCCCGCGCTTCTCGTCGGCAACCCTGATCCAAATGGGTTCGCTGGTGCGCAGGGTGACGTCGCGCTCCGTCGCTTCCCGCGCCGCCCTGATCGGCGTTGTCGCGTGCACGATGTGGGTAGCCGTCACGGTATCGCCATCCATTTCCTCAACGTGGTATTTCGGCACTTGTGTTCCTAAGCGTCTAGTTCGAGAGGCTGATCGTGATCCGGATCGGCATGATAAGCGACCTGGCGAAAATCGCGCATATCGATCTGTTGCCCGCAAACAGGGCAAGGGAGGAAATGCGCGAGTTCGCTCGCGGGCGGGCCTTCATGTCGGTGCCCAATTATTGGTCTGCCGAGATCCGATAGCCTGGTCATTATTTCCGCAGAGCCTTCGCTTCTCGCTCCAGCGTTTCGCGTTGGTTGCCGTGCTTCGCGATCAATTCCTTGACCTGCTGCGGGGTGATCCCGGCCTTGGCTGCGAAATACTCGACTTCATAATCCTCATCGGCCGAGACCCGGTCCCGATCGCGAAAGTCCCGCTTGCTCTTGTCGTCGGCCATATCGATTCCTCCTTCGCTCATCCCGCAACGCCGAGTTGACGTGTTTGTTGCACCCAAGAGGCTGATTTCCGGTTTCGGAACTATTTTAGCTCAATCTTATTGAATCGCCGGAGGGCGGATCAGTGCATGCGTTTGAAGTTCATCGAGCCGTTGATGCCGACCCTTGTGGAGAACCCTCCCGAGGGTGAAGGCTGGACCCACGAGGTCAAGTTCGACGGCTACCGATCGCAGATGATCATCGATGAAGACGGCACACGCATTTATACGCGCAACGGCCACGACTGGACTGCGAAATATCGCGACCTGGTGGGGGAGGCAAAGAGTCTTGGTGCCGAAAGCGCGATTGTCGACGGTGAGATCATCGTCTTGAACGAAGCTGGCCTTTCGGACTTCGGCGATCTGCGCAAAGCGATCACCCGCCGACAGCAAGACCTCTATTTCGTCGCCTTCGATCTATTGCACCTCAATGGGCACGATCTGCGCGACATGGCGCTTGAGGTGCGGCGCGAGATCCTGGCCAGCATGATCAAGCCCGGGCGGCGTATTCAGTTCAGCGAGCCTCTGCCCGGCGAAGCCAAGGCGATCCTCCACTTGCTCGACCAAGCCGGACTTGAAGGCATGGTGTCGAAGCGGAAGGACAGCAAATACCGCAGCGGTCCGTCAGCCAACTGGCTGAAGGCCAAGTGCTATGCGATCGACGAGTTCGATCTGCTCGGCGTCGAGCGTGAAGCGGGCAAGCCGGCTTTCGCTCTCATGGCCGAGCGGGGCACAGGGCGCTATGTCGGCAGCGCGTTCGTCACCTTGAACCGGGAAATGCGCGAGAGGCTATGGAAACGCGTCCAAGAGCACCCAGGCACGGCGCCCAAGGGCGTCATGAAGCGGCCTGCGACGCAATGGGTCAAGCCGGGGCTGATCGGCCGCGTAAAGCACCTGCGCGGCGAGGATGACCTGCGCCACGCCTCACTGCAGGACTTCCGAGAGGATGACACAGATGGCCGTGGCTAGGAAAGATCAGGAGCGCGCCACCTACGCCTGGATGTACGCCCAAGCGAGCAAGGATGGCAAGGAGACGTGCGGTGCCAGCCTACTGGGGAGAGCATGCCGACGCGTGGCTGCAGGGCTTTGACGGTGAGCCGGTGGCCGCCTTCGGCAAGACCAAGACTGTCAACGACGAAATGGAAGCCGAGGTCGACGAAGCTGCCGTCGAGCGCCCTGCTGGAACCTAACCGCTGGATCGAGCTTAGGCTTCATGAGCACACGCGGCGTCAACTTTCTCGATCGCTGGATCGGCAACAATTTCCCCGAAACGGCTAAAACCGACGCCGTTTCGGTAAGTGAGTACATACACAAATTGTATGCCGACGCTAAAGCCTTGACGATCGAGCGCGAAGAGATCGACGAAGAGGTTGATAGCCTATATCGGACGCTGGTCGATGCCGTCGTGCACTTTGCCCCAGGTGTTTCCGAATGAGCAAGCCGGCCGTCCTATTTTTGAACCAATGGATAAAAAAACACGATCTATCCGACGCCGGTGCGCCGAAAGAGCGAGCGGAGATCGAGCAGCTCGCAAAGCGCCTAATCGCCGACGCGGAGGCTGAGGGGATTGCGGAAAGCGAGCTGACCGAGGCGTTCGACGACAAGGAGGTCGACAGCCTTTATCGTACCCTCCTCGATGTTAATTCTGGGATACCGGAATGAGTGTTCCCGGCCTGAAGGTTCCGGACAGTTTGGGTGGCCGAGCAGTTGCCCACTGTGGCGAGGGGCGATCCGATCGCCACCAGCGAGTTGGCATAAGGTTCTCATGTAAGTGCGGGCGGCCGATTTGAATTCGGCCAACTGTGGCAGAAAAACAACTGCATCAATCGGCGCGCTCTGCTACCAAAAAGGTTAGTTACAGGAGATCACCTATGAAGAAGCTGCTTCTTGGTCTGTCGTTGTCTCTGCTGGCTTCGTCGGCGTATGCTGCCGATGCCATCGTTGCAGAAGCCGCGCCGGTCTTTAGCTGGACGGGTGGGTATGTCGGCCTACAGGCAGGCTATGCTTGGGGGAATGGCAACATAGACGAAATCGGTGGGCCGGGCTTTGTCGACACAGATCCCGACGGGTTCCTTGGTGGCGTCTACGCCGGTTACAACTATCAGATGTCCAATAACATTGTGATTGGCGCGGAGCTGGACGTCGTATATGCGAATGTTGATGGCAGCGGCCAAGTCTTCAGCGCTCCTGGTATCCCGATCCCGGGCGGCATCGCCACCGAAGAACTCAACTGGAGTGCGGCGGCAAGACTGCGCCTAGGATATGCCGTTGATCGCTTTCTTCCTTATATTGCGGGTGGCGTTGCGTTTGGCGATGTCGACATAAGTAATAATGGAGGCGGACCTTCGTTCGGAGATACATTCACAGGATGGACGATAGGCGTGGGCTTGGATTATGCCATGACCGACAATCTGCTGCTGCGAGGCGAGTATCGCTATACCGACTTCGGTACAGAATCCTTTGGTGGTCTGGTCAATGCCGACGTTGATCTGAAGACCAACGAGGTTCGCTTCGGCATCGCCTACAAGTTCTAATCCCCTGATGTCATAATAGCCTGTCGCTCACCGCGACGGGCTTTTTTGTGCAAGAACCGTTTGCGGCGATCCCCTCAACGGAGTTCGCTACCATGGTCAAGACGAAAACCCCTCACAACACGTTTCGCAGGAACAGCTCGCCCGCTTCAAGATCGAGGCGGAACGGCTGCACAAGGCAATCGTCGGCCCGATTGTCGCCGATCTGCGACAATCACCAGGCCGTGCAGGATCCGCATGAAGTGCTGCTCAAGAACGTGAACAATCACCGACAGGGATGCGCTATCCGATGGCCTCTTACAGGTCCGGCGTCGCTGCCTAGTGCTGGATAGGTGGAGTCCCGAGACCGGGGAAGGGCAGCACGTTGCCGCCCGTCCCCCGCCGGCGGCGCAGTTCAACCTCTCGATAGACGAGGATGCCCATCACCATTTCCGCGCTGGCGATTTCCGATCTCGATGGCAACGACTTGAGCTATTGGTGCAGTTGTCGCGTTTCCATGGTCGCAATGTGGCCGGCGATGGCTCGATGCTATCGCCCAAATTCGCCAGTAACCCTGCGGACCTCTGCATAGGCTTGCTCTACAGCCGCGAAAACGTGTTGAGATGCAGACGCGACCTTTGGCCTTCTGCAAAGGCCACGGCATAGGATTCGAGCTTGAATGATCGGGTGAGTTCCTGGTCTTCCTCGATCACGCGGACAAACCACTCGCCACAGGGTTTGCCAACTTCGACACAAGGGCGTGCTTTGCGAATTGGAATTATGTCAGCCATGGCGTTGCCTCCCAGCAATCAGGCCAAGCGGAGATTAACGTCGTAAGCGGCCTACAACAAGAAAAGATTGGGCAGCAATACGAAGCTGAGGTGTGGGCCACAAATGGCCGGCGCCATGGGTTGGGGAACCTGGGTGGGCACCGGCCAAGAGCGGACAGGTCCGCCGCGATGCATACATCGCCGATTGGTGCCGCGGTGGTAATGGTGTGATCGCGGAAGCTACGCTTTAGCCTTAGCCGTCGGCCTTGCCTTGCCCGTTGCAGTTGCCGTGGGCTGCGGTGCCTTCCTACCCAGACCGATCGACTTCGCCATGGCAGACCGTGAGGCCGCATAGTTGGGAGCGACCATCGGATAAGTGGATGGCAAGTTCCACTTCGTTCGATACGCGTCAGGAGTGAGACCGAAATCCACGCGCAGATGTCGCCGAAGGGTTTTGAACCGCTTACCATCTTCAAGACAGATGATGTAATCGGGAAATACTGACCTTTTTGGATTTACCGCAGGCACTGGTTCTTCGGTCGCGGCAGCCACGCGATGGCCAATCCCAGACAGCGACCCGTGCACTGAGGCTATCAGGTCCGCCAAGCCCGCGACCGGCACGGGATTGTTGCTGACGTACGCGGATACCACATCCGCCGTGAGTTCAACCAGTTCAGCGGCGTGGTCGGGGGCGTCGGTCATGGTGTGAGTCCTCGAATTTGAGAACGATCTATTATAGCTGCTGCCGCAGCTGCGCAACTCGAGGCCCGATGATGGGCCGCTTCCCTCGTAAGCACCAATCCTGTTGAGCCTGTGTTTGCCGATGGGGAAAGGACCATCGGAAGCAGTGCCAGACTTATCACAGGTTAAGTCGGTCCGGTGTTTATGATATAAGGTCGGGCATCATTCGCGTTCTGCTGGCCGCGGGTGACTGAGAGACCATAGCGCTCCCGCCCAAACGGAGAGCCGACATGCTTTATCAAAGCCCCTTAACCGCCAAGTTCCATCGTGCCTTCACCCTCACGTCAGGTGAGCGTCAAGCTCTCGACGCGGTAAGAATAAGGATCGTTGCGATTGGCGCAAACCAGAACTTGGTCCGGGAAGGCGACCAGCCGTCCCGGTGCATAATGGTCCTGGCTGGCTTAGCCAGCACCTCGAAGGTAACAGGAGACGGGAAGCGTCAGGTCACTGCTTATCATGTGCCTGGCGACATGCCCGATCTGTTGAGCCTGCACCTCGATCTGTTGGATAGCGACGTTCGAACGGTGAGCGCTTGCAGTGTTGGCTTCATAGATCACTCGGCTATCCGGCTGCTCTGCGAACGCCACCCCAGGCTGGCGGCAAATCTTTGGCGAACGACACTGGTTGATGCATCGATTTTTCGCGAATGGGTGGTCAATGTCGGGAAGCGCCAAGCGCTTGGCCGAGTGGCCCACCTTCTCTGTGAAATCATGCTACGTATGGAAGATGCCGGACTTGCGTCCGATCAAACCTGCGCTTTTGGTGTGACTCAAGCTGACCTTGGCGAGGCGACAGGGCTGTCGGCAGTCCACATCAACCGCACGCTCAAGTCTCTTCGGGAGAAGCACCTTACATCACTTGTGAATGGCCAATTGACCATCCATGATTGGGAAGGACTGGCCTTTCTTGCTGAGTTCCGGCACGATTACCTGCACTCAGCAAGGAACAATAAAACGGCCGAGTTCATGTCAATGCACTGATTGCTCCAGGGAAAAATCGCCAGAAATGCGGATTGGCTCCAAGGGTAGCCGGACCACTTGTTGGCCTTCGCTGGCCATCAGCGGTGCGATCGCCCCCCAACATGGTCAATGCTTTGATGGCGCGTCGAAGCGTTAGCGCAAGGGGTTCACTTGCGCGCAGAGTGCATTCGGATGCTTACCGGCCCACATGGGCGTTGACTGTCCGTATGGCCGTCTGCGTAGCACCATCCATCCCCTCAACGTGATACTTCGGCACTACAGGGTTTCCACCTCTCTTCATGGCTTTCGATTGGCCGCGCGATCGACCAATTTGTGGGCTCAGCCGCATCAATTCGAGCCCCGCTATTGGCTAGCGACTGTGGAAGAGGTTCCTGGGGCACACCATGCCGGCGCCCAAGGGAATAAATCTCGGCGACGCAATGGGTCAAGCCCGGGGCTCATGCGTCGCTGCAGATTTCGGGAGGACGGCGGATATTCGCTTTTCTCCGACCGAAAGCGTGCCAAAGGACGTCGCCAGCTAAACAGCAACCGGCGTTGACGCTTGAGAGCGCCTGGCAGCGTTCACGGTGGCCTGTATGGGCGCTCGACATTTCGCGAGTGGCATGTGTTGCGAGCTTGTTGCAGATCATGTTCGCACCATGCAACGGCAAAACGCCTCATCGAGCGCAATGGAAAAGCCGCATTCTCAGTTCGGTCGAGCGAGCGCTTTCTGCACGAGTTGTGACAGGGGAGGGCCTGTCAGGCTTGGAATTCACAAGCTGCAACGCAATTGAGGAAGAAGCCGAAAGGGTGCAAGACCAGATCGATTTCTTGCAGCCAAACTCGGCTCTGGTGTGGTTCAATCCTGTTTGCATCATCGCGGATCAGCGGTCGGACTGTCGAGAACTGAACTGCGCGATCTCAGCCGGTGGGCTTCGAACCAAAACATGCGGACCACCGCGGACGGGGACAGTCGGTCCCGCGTCCCGTCCTGCGGCCGGCGCTATGCTGACGCTCCTACGGCTGTCCTGTTCACCGCCCGCGGCGGGGGGCGAATTTCCTCCGTCCTGCGCGTGACAATTGTCCGCTGTTGCGGCCGCGCGCAGGACTGCGGCTTATGCGCCGTTCTTCCTTGAGCGCCGACGGTCGCCGGCGCGGTGCTTGGGCATGGAACCGAATCCCAGGCAGCGTATTGACATGTATCCGAGTTCCTCATGTCCGAGTAGACGGCACTCTCAACAAAAGGCGCAAACGGCCCAGAGACTCGGCCAATCTCGATCCGGCAACGAGATCGCCGCTGCTGTCGGCGTCAAGCTGACGCATCCGGACAAGGTCATGTATCCAGGCACCAAGGTGACCAAATCCACGCTCGCCGCCTACTACGCAGTGGTCGCCGAGAAGATGCTGCCGCACATTCAGGATCGGCCGCTGTCGCTGGTGCGCGATACTCACGGCGACCTGCAGCAGACCTTCTTTCAGAAGCACAACCTGCCAGGCGTGCCCAGGGCCATCCATGATGGCCACTTGGAGAAGGTGTCCGGTAAGGAAAGCCGCATCTCGTGGTCGATGACTTGGCTGGGCTGATCGCGGGCGTCCAGACGAACGTGCTCGAATTCCACATCTGGGGAAGCCGTCGCCAGCAGCCGGATCTGCCGCACCGCATGATCTTCGACATCGACCCCGACAGGGCTTGGGCTTTGCTGCCGTCAAGCAGGCAGCCCTCGACATTCGGAGCATTCTGGAAGCGCTTGGATTGCAGTCGTGGCCGTTGCTGTCCGGCGGCAAGGGCGTTCATGTGGTCGTCCTGCTCCTCCCGGAGGCAGACTGGGACGAGGTCAAGAGCTTCTGCCAGGACTTCGCCGAACTGCTGGCCCGTACAGATCCGTCGCGCTTCGTCGCCAATATGAGCAAGGCGAAGCGCAAGGGCCGAATGTTTCTCGATTACCTGCGCAACGGCCAGGGCTCCACTGCAATCTGCCCCTGGTCGACTCGGGCACGCGCGGGGGCGTCGTGCGCGGTGCCTGTCAGCTGGGATGAGTTGCCCACCTGCGAAAAACGCCAACGGCTTCGATGTCTTCGCCGCCGCCGCGCGGGCTCAGGTGCGCGAAGCCTGGGAAGGTTATTTCGACGTCGCACAAACGCTTACCGACCGCATTCGGCACGCAGTCCGGCAGCAATAACCATAGGTCAGCGACACTACTGATTGGCGCGGACCGCCTTTGCCCCAAGTCCGGGAGCGTCCCCCTTCGAGGCCTGGGCTAGCCTCTAGAGCGAGAGTACGGACCGGTTTGCCGTGACGGGTTGAGAGCTGGAGGAGAGGCCTCCGGCGCCCGTCGCGGAGAAACCAGATGTCCAGACATTACGCTCGCGCCGGCGCCGACCGGGCAAGCCTCTATGATGACATCACCAACAAGATCATCGCCGAGCTGGAGGCTGGGCGCTTTCCCTGGGTGCCCTGGGGCACGGCGGCGGAGCAAGCACCCCTCGCCATGCCGGCCAATGCCGCCTCTGGCCGTGCCTATTCGGGGATCAACGTGCTGATCCTGTGGGGTGCGGTCGTCGAGCATGGCTTTCCCGTCCAGGGCTGGCTGACTTTCCGCCAGGCGCTATCGCTGGGCGGCCATGTCCGCAAGGGCGAACACGGGACCACCGTCGTCTATTCTGACCGCTTCATCCCTGACGACGAGAAGAAACGCGCGCGGGAGACCGGCGAGGCAGCACGGGCCATACAGTTTCTGAAGCGCTTCACCGTCTTCAACGTCGCGCAATGCGAAAATCTGCCCGACGATCTGGCGGTGTTTCCGCCCGCACCAGAGCCCGGACTGATCGAACCGGCCGTCGAGGCACTGATCAAGGCGACAGGGATCGATTTCCGCATCGGCGGCAATAGCGCCTATTATGTGCCGGCGCACGACTACGGCAGGTGCCGCCTCCGCAGGCGTATTTCGAGACCATTGACTGGCACCGCACCGCCCTGCACGAGCTTGGCCATGCGACCGGCCATCCCTCCCGCGTCGGCCGTGACCTCGGCTGCGCCTTCGGCACAAAGCGATATGCTTTCGAGGAACTGGTCGCCGAAATGAACGCAGCCTTCTGCTGCGCCTCGCGAGGTATTGCGCCGACCGTGCGCCACGCCGATTACCTGGCCTCCTGGCTCGACGTCCTGCGCGAAGACAACCGAGCCATCGTGCGTGCCGCCTCCCAAGCCAGCAAGGCAGCCGACTGGTTGCTCGCCTTCCTTCCGCAACCCGACAACGGAACCAGGGCAGGGCCCGCCAGCGTCGATGAGGTCGAAATCGAGAAGAGGGCGGCATGATCGTTCTCACCGAGGAACTGCGCGTGCCTGCTCGCCAATAGCCGCGATCGCGACGCCGAACACGTACGGGTGGTGAAGCTCTTCAAATCAACTCGGCGAAGGAATTGGCTCGCAACCGCGCTCGAGATGACGTCGATCCGGCTGCCTTTCGGCATCGGCATCGAGCGGGACATGCTCTTTGGCACCGACCTGCCGATTTCCGTCTGGGCAGAGGCGGTCCGCCGGGGCGGAAACCTTCGCGACGCCGAACGCAACTCGACCATGCCGGCCAATCTGGCCGAGACGGCGAGTGAGATCTCAGCTTGTAATCCGCAAGCCGCAGATGCGCAGTCGTGTCTGCGGCCCTGTCCCCACCTCTGGATCTTCGGTGCGGCTCAGTCCTCAGAGTGAGAGGGCTGCGCCCGTCTTTTTTGACGGGTTTGGAGGACGAGAGAGTTTCGGCCGCCCGTCGCGGAGATAGTCCACATGGCTACGCCCAAGCAGAAGATCACCCTCAACGCTTCACGTGACATCCCCTTCAACAAGCTGATGCTGAGCCAGTCCAATGTCCGGCGCATCAAGCGCGGGGAAACCATAGAGGACCTCGCCGCGTCGATCGCCCGGCGCGGCCTGCTCCAGAGCCTCAACGTCCGGCCAGTGTTGGACGGCGAGGGCAACGAGACCGGCATGTTTGAGGTGCCGGCTGGCGGGCGCCGCTATCGCGCGCTGGAACTGCTGGTCAAGCAGAAGCGCATAAGCAAGACCGAGCCAGTTCCCTGCGTCATAAGCGACGCCCACAGCGCGGTCCCGATCGAGGAGGACTCGCTGGCCGAGAATTTTCAGCGCGAAGATTTACATCCGCTCGACATGTTTCGCGCCTTCCAGACACTTCATGACCAGGGCGCGAGCCATGAGGAGATTGCCGCACGCTTCTTCGTCTCCGCAACATTCGTGCAGCAGCGCCTCAGGCTGGCCAGGGTTTCGGCCAAGCTGCAGGAGATTTACGAGCAGGATGGCATGAAGCTCGAGCAGCTCATGGCGTTCACCGTGACCGACGATCACGCCCGTCAGGAGCAGGTCTGGGAGGCGCTCGAAAACTCCTGGTCGAAGGAGCCGCAGCAGATCCGGCGCCTGCTGACGGAGACCACTGTGCGGGCAAGCGATCGCCGGGCGCTGTTCGTCGGTGTCGACGCGTATGTCGCTGCCGGCGGCGTGGTGCTGCGCGACCTGTTCGAGGCCGACAATGGCGGCTGGCTGCAGGACCCCGCTCTGCTCGACCGCTTGGTCGGCGATAGGCTGAAGTCGATCGCCGACGAGATCGCGGCGGAGGGCTGGAAGTGGATCGTGGTCGATGCCGATCTGCCCTACGGGTACAATCACGGTCTGCGGGCAATCGCTGGCACCCCCGTCGGTCTGACCGACGCGGAGCGGGCGGAACGCGAAGCCCTGCGGGCGGAGTACGACCGGCTGGAAGCCGAGTATGGCGAATCCGACGAACTCCCCGACGATGTCGATCAGCGCCTCGGTCAAATCGAGACCGCGCTTGAGGCCTTCGAGAGCCGGCCGATGCACTACGATGGGGCCGAGATCGCCCGCGCCGGTGTGTTCATCAGCATCGATCGTGATGGCGATCTCGTCGTCGATCGGGCCCATGTGCGCCCCGAGGACGAAGCGATGCAGGCGGTCGACGGCCACTCGGCCGAGCCAGGTTGCGCCACCGAGAACGAAGACAGCAGACACAATCCTTCGGCCCGCGCGATTATCACCATCGGCGCGCAGGCGTCCGAGCCTGAGGAGGATGACGGCGACACCATCAAGCCGCTACCCGAGCGCCTGGTCATCGAACTTACTGCCCATCGCACGTTGGCGCTGCGCAACGCACTGGCCGAGAACCAGCATGTGGCCATCACGGCGCTCTTGCACCGGCTCGTCCTCGACACCTTCGGTCAGCGTTCCGCCATCGGCTGCGTCGAGGCCTTCGTCCGACATGTCCACTTGCCGTGGCAGGACGTCGGTCTCAAGGACAGCCCTGCGGCCAAGGCCGTCCATGAGCGCCATGAGGCATGGAAGAGCGACATTCCACTGGATGACGACGAGGCCCTATGGGCGTGGCTCGACGGACTCGATGAAGCAAGCCGGCAGACGCTGCTGGCGCATTGCGTCAGCTATGGGATCAACGCCTTGTTCGAACGACCCAATCCCTACGGCAGCGGCGTTTCCCAGCATGGACTCGATCAGCGCCGGCGTGAAGCCGATCGGTTGTCCCGTGCCACCGGGCTTGACATGGTAGATGCCGGCTGGCGGCCGACGGTGGATAACTATCTCGGTCGCGTCACCAAGTCCCGCATTCTCGAAGCCGTGCGCGAAGGCGCCGGCGACCAGGCCGCCCAGCTTATCGACCATCTCAAGAAGGCCGACATGGCCAAAGAGGCCGAGCGCCTCCTGGCCGATAGTGGCTGGCTACCCGAACCGCTCCGCCTTCGCGGCAATGACGCCGCCCGGCCGAATGTGGGCGAGGAAGCTGACCTCCCCGAATTCCTGGCCGGTGATGACGAGGACGGCTCGGCCACCCATGAGACTGCCGCACACGCGGTCGCCGCCGGATAGCACCGTCGGCGGAGTGGCGCGGGTCGCTCGGCCCTTTCTTCTTCACTACGAGTTCACGCCGTTCGCTCATCTTGCCGACGGCAATCCCTATGATGCCTACCTGCCGCCCGATCCCGACAGCGCCAATGGTTTCCTACAGAAGTCGGGGCCTGACGGCGGAATATGATCGAGATCGGTTGATACCGGCAAGCGCTCCACCTCATGGCGGGGCGCTTGTTTCATTTTGGCTTCGGTGGAGGCCAGAGAGGGAGAGGCGAGCCGGGATGGTTTTGAATCCGCACGGTCCAGAGAGAGCGCCGCGCGGCTCGATCCTGTCCCCGCTCTCCCGAGGTTCACACCATGTACATGATCTCGCCCGCTGTGGCAGTTCCCGCAGCCGCGCCGCTCCCGCTCCCCCAAACCGGTGCAGCCGGCGCTATCTTCGCCGCCGCCGGCCTTCTGCTTCCCCATCTCGAGCGCGGCGACAGCATCGACGCGCCAAAGTTGCGCGCGGCGATGGAAGCCGCATTCGGCGCCTCCGACGCCGCCGGCGCCTGGGACTGGAAGCAGGCCTACGATGCCTGCGAGGCTGCGACGGTCCTTTTCCTGCGCAAGTACGGAAAGGCGTTGTTCCGCAAGGCCGCGTCTCCGGCTCTCCGGCTGTCAGCATTGTCGAAGATCGCCCGGCTCATGCCGACGCATACCCGCCGATCCGAAGAAGCACAGACCTTCCAGCAGTTCTCGACGCCGATTCCGCTCGGCATGGTCGCCGCAACGGCCGCTGCCATCACGCCGGCCGACCGTGTGCTGGAGCCTTCCGCCGGCACCGGGCTGCTCGCCATCCTGGCCGAGATAGCCGGCGCCTCGCTCATTCTCAACGAGCTTGCCGAAACCCGCGCGGCACTTCTCTCCGGCCTCTTTCCGGCCGTCTGCGCCAGCCGCTTCGACGCCGCCCAGATCGACGACCATCTCTATCCCGGCGCCGTGCCCAGCGTGGTGCTGATGAACCCGCCCTTTTCGGTCATGGCCAACGTCGAGGGCCGCATGGCCGACGCGGCCTGGCGGCACATCGCCTCGGCCCTGGCGCGCCTTGCGCCCGGCAGGCGGCTGGTGACGATTACCGGTGCGAACTTCGCGCCCGACCACCCGGCCTGGACCGCCGCCTTTACTCGCCTGCAGGAACGTGGCCGCATCGTCTTCTCCGCCGCCATCGACGGCTCGGCCTACGCCAAGCATGGCACGACCTTTCCGACACGCCTCACCGTCATCGACCGGGTGCCGGCGGACGATCCGGACGTGTTCCCGGCAGATCAGGGCGTTGCCCCGGATGCCGCGACGCTGATCGCATGGGTCGGCGAGCATGTGCCGGCACGGCTGCCGGTCACCATACCCGCAGGTGCAACTCCCACATCGTCGTCGGCCGCACCCCGCACAGTGCGCGGCTATCTTGGTCCCACGGCAAGAATAACACCGCGGCCACCGCTCACTGATCCCGATGCCGTTGAGCTCGCCTATCAGGTGCTCGACTGGAAGGCCGCCGAGGGCGGCCACATCAGCGACGCCATCTACGAGGACTACGCGCTTCAGGCGATCCGCATTCCCGGCGCGCAGCCGCACCCCACCCAACTCGTGCAATCGGCGGCCATGGCCTCGGTCGCGCCGCCCAAGCCGAGTTATCGGCCGCGCCTGCCGAAGAACGTCCTTGACCTGCTCTCGGACGCGCAGCTCGAGACCGTCATCTATGCGGGCGATGCTCACGCCGAGTATCTCGCCGGCGCCTGGACGCTCGACGATACCTTTGACGTAATTAGCGCGGCGGCAGATGACGCGGCGCGGGCCGTGCGCTTCCGGCAAGGCTTCATGATCGGCGACGGTACCGGTGTAGGCAAGGGCCGCGAGTCCGCCGCCGTAATCCTAGACAATTGGATGCAGGGCCGTCGCAAGGCCGTCTGGATCTCCAAGTCAGACAAGCTCATCGAGGATGCGCAGCGCGACTGGTCCGCGCTCGGCATGGAGCGCTTGCTGGTCACCCCGCTCTCCCGCTTCCCGCAGGGCAGGCCGATCACGCTGGCGGACGGCATCCTGTTCACCACCTATGCCACGCTGCGGTCCGACGATCGCGGCGAGAGGCTTTCGCGGGTCAAGCAGATCGTCGAATGGTTGGGTCCGGATTTCGATGGGGTCATCATCTTCGACGAGGCGCACGCCATGCAAAATGCCGGTGGCGGCAAGAGCGAACGCGGCGACGCCGCTCCCTCCCAGCAAGGCCGTGCCGGCCTGAGGCTACAGCACGCCCTGCCGAATGCCCGCATCGTCTATGTGTCGGCGACTGGCGCCACCACCGTGCACAATCTCGCCTATGCCCAGCGGCTCGGCCTCTGGGGCGGCGAGCATTTTCCATTCTCGACCCGCGCCGAGTTCGTCGAGGCGATCGAGGCTGGCGGCGTGGCGGCGATGGAAGTACTGGCACGCGACCTCAGGGCACTTGGCCTCTATACCGCCCGCTCGCTCTCTTTCAACGGTGTCGAATACGAACTGCTCGAGCATGAGCTGACGCCCGAACAGGTCCGCATCTATGACGCGTACGCTGGGGCCTTCGGCGTCATCCACAACAATCTCGATGCTGCGATGCAGGCGGCCAACATCACCGGCAGCACCGGCACGCTCAATGCCCAGGCCAAGTCGACCGCGCGCAGCGCCTTTGAAAGCGCCAAGCAGCGCTTCTTCGGCCATTTGTTGACCAGCATGAAGACACCGACCCTGATCAAATCCATCACCGGCGATCTGGAGGAGGGCCATGCGGCCGTTGTCCAGATCGTCTCGACGGGTGAGGCGCTCATGGAGCGGCGGCTGGCCGAGTTGCCGACCGAGGAATGGAACGATGTTCGCGTCGACATCACGCCGCGCGAATACGTCCTCGACTACCTCGCTCATTCCTTCCCGGTGCAGCTCTACGAGCCCTTCACGGATTCGGAGGGCAATCTGTCGTCGCGCCCGGTCTACCGCGATGGCCAGCCGGTCGAGAGCCGCGAGGCGGTCGCCCGGCGCGACGAGCTGATCGCGAAACTCGCCAGCTTGACGCCTGTCCCCGGCGCGCTCGACCAGATCGTCCAACATTTCGGCGCGGACCTCGTCGCCGAAGTCACTGGCCGCTCGCGCCGCATCGTGCGCAAGCGCGACCGCCTGGTCGTCGAGCACCGAGCAGGGTCGGCAAATCTGGCCGAGGCGCAGTCCTTCATGGACGATCAGAAGCGCGTTCTGGTGTTTTCCGACGCCGGCGGGACGGGTCGTTCCTACCATGCCGAACTCTTGGCACGGAACACGCGGCTGCGTGTGCATTATCTGCTCGAAGCCGGGTGGAAGGCCGACACCGCCATCCAGGGCCTGGGCCGCACGCATCGGACCAATCAGGCGCAGCCGCCGCTGTTCCGGCCGATCTCGACCAATGTGAAGGCGGAAAAGCGCTTCCTCTCGACGATCGCCCGCCGTCTCGACACGTTGGGCGCAATCACGCGCGGCCAGCGCCAGACCGGTGGCCAAGGGCTGTTCCGGCCAGAGGACAATCTTGAAAGCCACTATGCCGGCGATGCCTTGCGGCAGCTCTATCTCCTGATCGTACGCGGCAAGGTCGAGGGTTGCACACTCCAGCGTTTCGAGGCGGCGACCGGTCTCAAGCTGATGGACAACAACGGCATCAAGGACGAGTTGCCGCCGATCACCACCTTCCTCAATCGCCTGTTGGCGCTGACCATCGAAGTGCAGGGCGTGCTGTTCGGCGCCTTCGAGCAGCTTCTGGCCGCTCGGATCGGTGGCGCCATCGCCTCGGGCACCTATGACACCGGGCTGGAGACCCTGCGGGCCGAGAGCTTCGTCATCACCGACCGGCAGGTCATCTACGCCCATCCGCGCACCGGCGCCGAAACGCGGCTGCTGACGATCACCCAGCGCAAGCGCAATCGGCCCGTCATGCTCGATGCGGCGCTCCATCACCTTCGCGATTTGCGCGCCATCCTACTGATCAACGAGCAATCTGGCCGCGCCGCCGTGCAGATCCCAACCACCAGCATCATGCTCGACGACGGCGAGATCGAGCCGCGGGTCCGCCTGATCCGGCCAATGGAAGGCCAGAACATGCCGCTCAAGGCTATGGGCGAAACCCGCTGGGTCGAGGCCCACCGTGAAGCTTTCGCTGCAGCATGGAATGCGGAGGTCGCCGAGACTCCCGAGTTTGCCGATGCCGTGCTGCACATGGTGACGGGCCTGTTGTTGCCGATCTGGAAGCGTCTGCCAAACGAGTCGACCCGCGTTTTTCGACTTCAGACCGACGAGGGCGAGCGCATAGTTGGTCGCCTTGTCACGCCGGCCTGGGCCGCCAACGCCACGGTGACAGGCGTCGCATCGCTATCGCCCGAGCAGGCGCTCGCGGCGCTGATCGACGGGCGGACGATCCTTGATCTCGCCGAGGGTCTCCAGCTTCGCCGCAGCCGCGTCATGGGCGCGTGGCGCATCGAACTGTCGGGCTTCACCGACATGATGCGGGAGCGCCTCACCGCCTACGGTCTCTTCCACGAGATCATTTCGTGGAAGCTCAGGATGTTCGTGCCGATCGACGCCAACGGGCTCGCCGTGCTGGAGCGCGTGCTCGACCGCTTCCCAATCGAGCGGGTCAGTGAGCGGGAGGCTGCATGATTCCGCGTCACGCTGCATCCGACCTCGCACACCGCCTCGCCGAACATGCCGAGGCGGTGTGCCGCCACTACCTCTCCAATGGCCGTCGCCAGGGCAACTATTGGAGCGTCGGCGACGTCCGCAATGCGCCGGGCCGCTCGACGTTCGTGCGTCTGCAGCCATCCCCGAAGGGACCGCCAGGCAAATGGACCGACGCCGCTACCGGCGAGCATGGCGACCTGCTCGACGTCATCCGCGAATCCCTCGGACTGGTCAACTTCCGGGACGTCGCCAATGAGGCGCGCCTGTTTCTCGCTATGCCAGATGCCATGCCACCCCGACCGGCCGCGCCGATCACGCAGGTCCCCATTGGATCTCCGGAAGCGGCTCGCCGACTGGTCGCCATGTCGAAGCCCATTATCGGCACCCTCGTGGAAACCTATTTGCGTGGACGTGGCATTGCGACTTTGTCCGGCACCGGATCGCTGCGGTTCCATCCGCGCTGCTACTACCGGCCCGGCGATCATGGACCGACCGAGACCTTGCCGGCAATGATCGCTGCTGTCACCGACCTTGATGGACATTTGACCGGCGCGCACCGCACCTGGCTCGCACCGGACGGCACCGGGAAGGCGCTCGTCGACACGCCGCGTCGCGCAATGGGTGACCTTCTGGGTCACGCCGTCCGCTTCGGTGCACCCGGCAGCGTCATGGCGGCAGGCGAGGGCATTGAGACGACGCTGTCGCTCAGATGCGCCTTGCCCGATATGGCGATGGCTGCGGCACTCTCGGCAGCCCATCTAGCCGCCATCCTGTTCCCGCCAACCCTGCGCCGGCTCTATGTCATCCGCGACAACGATCCGGCCGGTGACGGTGCCCGCGACAGCCTGCTCGAGCGCGCGACGGACGCCGGAATCGATGCAATCGTGCTGTCGCCAGCGATGCAAGACTTCAACGAAGACCTCAGCCGCTTCGGACTTGCGGCCTTCCGGGCCTCGATTGCAGACCAGCTCATGCGCAAAGATCGCATCCGATATCTGACACAGGCGGCATGAGCCGGGAGGGGAAGCGCGCGGCGCACGGTGCCGGTGCGGCGCATGGATGAGTGACCCGCCGGCAGAGACCCGAGACCCGGCCTTCGAGAGGGCGATCGGCCCACGAACTGGCCGGCCAGGCAATGGCGGCGGCCGACTATTTTCCGGCGCGCGCGACTGGTCGCGAATGGCAGCGATCGGGCGCGACGCCTTTCCATCGCGAGGCAAAATAGTCGGCCGCCGCCATCCTCCGCTGCGCTCCGGCCCTCCGCATCGCTGCGGGTGTCGGACCGTCCCGCCCGTGGGCTCTCGTCGCCATGAAGGCCGCGAGGGTCGCGGTCAAACCGACGGGAGCATCCCCATGAGAGAGCACGACGACACTGAACCGCACCACGCCGCTTCTGCGACCGATCACATCCTCACCGAACTCCAGCTCTATGGCTGGCGACCATTTGCGGACGAGCCCGATCCGCGACCGCTCCCCGGTGGCGACCAAGTGGCCGGAGCCGTGGCCGACATCTTTGACGCCCTCATCGTCACCCTGGCTGACACGCGCCTCGAACCCGACCTCGATGACTTGCTCTGGTCCCTCACCAATGTCTTCCACCGAGCTGTACAACGGATCGAGCGGCAACTGGAAGACAACGAGCAGGCCCAGCGCTGTCTGCAGCGCGAACAGGATGGCAGCGAGATCAAGGCGGTTGAACTCGAGACACTCACCGCCCAGGGCCAGACCATGATCGAACGGCGGGGCGCCTTCGAGCTCATGCGTGACCAGGCCGCCGAACACTACGATCAGTACACCGGTTCTGCCTGGCGACCGCGCACGGGGTCGATGGTAAACCACCACCATCTCACCGCCGCAATGATCGATAGCCGCGACTTCCTCGCGGCCAGGCGGCGCGCGGAAACCGAGGTCATGTTGCCGGCCGGCCCCAAGATCGCCTTCTCCGGCGGCGATACCGCCGATCACGAGATGATCTGGGCAAAGCTCGACCAAATCCGCGCCAAGCACCCCGACATGGTGCTGATGCACGGCGGATCACGCAAAGGCGCTGAAAAGATCGCCGCCCGCTGGGCCGATCATCGCAAGGTGCCGCAGGTCGCCTTCAAGCCCGACTGGAGCAGACACGCCAAGGCCGCTCCCTTTAAGCGCAACGACCAGATGTTGGCGGTCATGCCGATCGGCGTCATCATCTTTCCCGGCACCGGCATTCAGGAGAACCTCGCCGACAAGGCCCGCAAGCTCGGCATCCCGGTCTATCGATTAGGCGGCTCGTGAGCGCCCCCTTTGACCCTAGATCTTAGTCCAGGTTGGTCACCGCTATTCCACAATCTCACCGATGTGGAGGTATGTCTTTCACGACGCGAACGGCGGCTTCGCGCCTCATGACAGTCGGTTCCCCGGTTCAGTCCATTCACCAAAAGCGGGCGTCGCCAAACGGCCAGCCCTCAGGCTGTTATGTTCGCGGCAAATGCTCAGCTGGGCCGAATGGATGAGGCGCGACGATACCAGGCAAAATTCTGGGCACTCCGCCGGACTGTCACGAGTCCTCGAAGCGCAGGCCGATCTTTCCCGCTGCATGTTCCTGCACGCGTTCGGAAAAGCAGATCCTGCCAGGCTCGGCGATCCTCTCCAGACGCGCGGCGATGTTGACCCCCGCGCCCAAGACGTGACCGTCCTGTTCGATGATGTCGCCGACGATCTTGCCGCGATGCGTGGCAATACAGGGATCGAGGTGGTCACGTTGATGGCTGTTCAAGCGCTCGAGGGCACCTTCTTCGTCAGCGCCCATCAGTTGACTGTACCCGGCGAGGTCAGCCGCAAGGATCGCCGAGAGCTTGCGCTCGACCCGACCGATTTCCATCCAGTCCCTCTGCAAGGCGTCAGGATCATATTTGCCCAGGTCAAGCGATCCAAGTCCGCTCTTCCGGTTTTCTTTGGGATCGCGTCAACCATGTCGGGCGCACCCGTTCGTACGGAGCAACTGGCGCTCCGCACGAGGGACAGGGCAACTCACTGGTGACTGGGTGCGTGCCTGACGAAGCTCTTCGTTTCGGCTGAGATAAATGCTCTCACTTACGGAACATCGC